>JBOGJK010000277.1:0-2240 GCA_050745345.1 Thermoanaerobaculia bacterium | reverse complement strand
CTTCTACCGCTTCTGGGGGGAGGACGCAGAGTGATGGCCGGGAACGCATCCGCCAGCGTGAGCGGAGGGCCGGCGCGCTGCAAGCGCCGCCGGCCTAGGCCCCGCTACTGAAAGTATCCGTTCACATCGATGATCATGTGGACGGTGCCGCTCGCCTGGTCGCACCGGACGGCAAGGCTACCTGCCGCGCCCAAGGCAATGACCGCGTTGTTGGCACGTGTCTGGCCGGCGCGGTAGTTGATCGTCGAGACGAGCGGCCGAGGGGAACCGGCCGGATAGAGACGCAGGTCGCCGGCCGCCGTGGGCTGTGTGACCGTGAGGTTGAGCGAGACGGCCTTCGCGCCCGCGGGCAGGGCGCACGACCCGGCGATCATGAAGACGCGGTCTGTTCCCCCGGAAAGCGCCGGCCCGTCGGCGCCGCGCGTGTCGGCCAGGCGGCACGGCGTCACGGTGTTGTAGGAGAGAGCCGCAGGAGTCGGAGCCACCGTCGGCGTGGGTGTCGGAGTCGGCGTCGGGGTCTGAGTCGCGGTCGGCGACGGCACGATCGGTGTCGCGGTCGGCGTCGGAGTTGCCGTGGGCGTCGGAGTCAGTGTGACTGTCATGATCGGAGTGACCGTCGGTGTCGCCGTGGGCGTAGCCGGGGGAATGATGCCCAGGCGCAGGATCCAGTCTCCCGTAACGCCCTGCGTCTCGGCATAGCTCCAGTCCCCGGCAGCGTTCCGGAGAAAGTTACGGTGGGGAGAGATGTCGCCGTTGGCGTCGGTGCCGAAGCCGATGGGCTGCAGGATGCTGATCGTCGTGATCTCTACGCGAATGCCTCCACTCGTGATGGCCGGCGGAGGCGGGAACTCGCTGGAGATCACGATGTCGTAGAAATTGCTGTCGCCGTTCAAGAGGTACGCGTTGTTGCTGGACCAGAGAGGAGAGCCCGGCGAGACGCTGTCCGCGTCGTCTTGGTAAATCTGGACGGTGTAGGCGTCCGACCCTCCTCCGCAGCCCAGGACCCTGACGCGGTCGATGGTGTAGGGATACTGCCCGGGGGCCGCCGTGAACTTTGCCGCGAGCCCCTCCATATCCCCGATTCCCGTGCCGCAATCGAAAGGGTTGCCCTGGACATAGCTGTCGTTCTGGAGGAAGACAATTTGCGCTTCGGCGGACGAAACAGCGAGAGTCAGGAGCAATCCCACGGGCGAGATGACCCGAGAGCCCATGTGCCTCCTCGAGGCGCTTCGCCAACCGTGTCCGGCTTCAGGCGCTTTTGCGGGCCCCGGATGGCGAGTCTTTGTGAAAACCGATACGACATTGTAGCTCCAGCGGGTGACCACCGAACCCCTCCGGGGGGCGGACCGCGTCGTCTCGGGGCGCCGAGCTCCCCTTCAGGCCCCGGGGGCGGCCTGGAATCCCGGCCCAGCTGTTGCCCGACGCGCGAGAGGGGTTGTCGAAACGTACGTTATTTCGTGCGATCCTGGTCGTGCCCACCATGACCGCGAGCAAGGCGCGCGAGAACCTCTATCGGCTGCTCGATCGGGCCGGCGAAACGCATGAGCCGATCCACATCACGGGCAGGCGGCATCACGGCGTCCTCGTGTCGGAAGAGGACTGGAGCGCGATCCAGGAGACGCTCTACCTCCTGTCGATTCCGGGGATGCGAGAGTCGATCCGCAGGGGGCTGCGCACACCGGTCAGCCGCTGCTCGGAAAAGCCCGGCTGGTGAAGACCGCCCGCCCCTGGCGGGTCGTCTTCACCAAACAGGCGCAGAAAGACACCCGCAGGCTCGACCGATCCGACTTGCGGCCGAAGGTTCAGAAACTGCTCGATCTCCTCGCGACGAATCCGTTCGAACCTCCGTTCGAGAAGCTGGTCGGCGACCTCGCCGGCGCCTGGTCGTGCCGGATCAAAATCCAGCACCAGCTCGTCAATCAGGTTGTCGAAACGGAGCGCGTCGTCAAGATCCTGAGGATGTGGACGCACTACGAGTAACCGCGCCGGTGTTCGGCGATTGCGGTGACGCCGGGCGCTGCCACTTCCCGTATACGTAGTTGCCGCAGCAGCGGGCGCAGATGGGAAGGGGCTCCTTCGCGAGCTTCGCGCGGAACTTCTGCGCCTTCGGGCCGGTCCAGATGACTCGGAAAGGCTCCCTGCGGACGTTTCCGATGAAGTAGTCGGGGAAGTCGCCGCAGAAGCAGACCTCGCCGTCCGGCTCGACCTGCGCGAAGTACCAGGCGACCGGGCACATCTGG
>JBOGJK010000276.1:0-3801 GCA_050745345.1 Thermoanaerobaculia bacterium | reverse complement strand
CGGCGATCCTCTACACGACCTATCTCTATGAGATCGAGAGCGCCGGCGCCCTGCAAACGTACTCCGGGCGCGGCACCGAGATCTTCGTGCGCCGCGGCGGGCGGTGGGTCAATCCCGGCTGGCACCTCGACTCGGGGCGCTGAACGCGCGGCCTGGCGGACCAACTATATCAGAATTGATATAGAATCAGATTCGCTCGAGCACGGCCACCGTCCGCTCGCTAACGACGTCGCCCGTGTTCAACGTCGTGCCCGGCTCGAACAGCACGATCCGGGCCTCCTCTTGCGCCACCGGCATGTGCTCGACGCCCCTCGGCACGACGACAAACTCCCCGGGCTCGAGCGCCACGTCCTGATCGCGAAAACGGATCGTGAGCCTCCCGTCGACGACCAGGAAGAGCTCGTCTTCCTTCTCGTGCTTGTGCCAGAGGAACTCCCCCTGCACCTTCACGAGCTTGACCTGGCAGTCGTTGACCTGCCCGACGATCTTCGGCTTCCAGCGCTCGTCGAAGAGCTCGAACTTGCGGGCCAGGTTCACTTTTTCGATCTTCATCGCTTCTCCTTTGCTTCGGGTTCCAGGCTGCGGGCCCGGACCTCCTCGGAGGTCAGCCCGTACAGCGGCGGCGTCTCGACGCCGAGCATCGAGAGCTGCAGGTAGATCTGGCCGCGGTGATGGATCTCATGCTCGATCATCAGACGCAGCCACTTTCCGATCGCGATCGAAGCTCCTCCCGGCGTCAGGCACTTCTCGGCGAGCTCCGGATCCGTGAGCCCGCGGAAGATCTCCATGGACTCCTCGTGCAGCTGCTCGAAGTAGTCGCGCACCGCCGGCCACCCTCTGGCCAGTTCCTCGCCATGCCCCGGGTAGCGCGACGGCCGGCGCCGGGCGTTCTCGGCGAACATCCAGCGCTCGATTCCCGCCAGGTGCCGCACCAGGTCGCCCGGGGTGAACTTGCCCGCCCTCCAGGTCCACTCGAGGCGCTCGGGCGGGATCCGATCCACCACGCGGCGGGTCCTCCCGCGCACTTTCTCCCAGTACTCGAGAAACGGCGCGACGCGGGTCACCTCCATGCGCGCCGGCTTCTCTTGCTCACTGCCCCGGCCTCGCCGATCCGAACACGGCCGCTGGATCCGCATCGAACACGTCGGCGCGCTTCCACCAGGCGCTGTCGGGATAGCGCGCGCGGATCTGCTCCCACTCCCGCCGCAGCACCTCGAAGCGGCGCCCGTCGCGGCGAAAGGCCGCGATGCCCGCCCAGTAGAGGGCCTCCGGAGCGAGCGGCCCCTCCGGACGGCGCTCGGCCGCCTCCCGCAGGCGGGCGTAGGCCTCGCCGTGCCGCCCATGCAGCGTCTCGAAGAGCCCCAGCACGAAGCAGAGCTCCGGAAGGAAGTCCTCCGGGGGCCGATAGCCCACCAGACGCCGCAGCTCTCCTCCCCGGTAGTCGAGGAAGACGAAGCCGGGCGTCCAGAGGAGGCGGTAGGCGCGCAGGAGCTCCCGCGTCGACTCCGCCTCCTCCCTCTCGTCCACGCGCAGGCAGACGAAGCTTCCCGCGAGAAGCTGTGTAACCGGCGGGCTGGCGTACGTCACGGCACGCATCTTCGCGCAGCCGTATCAGCCCGGATCGAAGATGTCGAGGAGCAGCGGGCGCTTGGCGCGCGCGGCCTCCTCGAGGGCGGGGGCGAGGCGTCGGTGCCAGAGAGGGGCCTCCACGGCGGATCCCTGCATCGAGGGCAATTACAAGGCCGATTCCATGGCCGGAAAAGCTCATTCTTTTCACGAGCTCATTGAATTCGCTTCAACCGCTTCCGACCGCGAGCCGCATCGGGATCCGGGAGAGGAGACCGCCCGGGGCTTTTCTCGGATCCGTTGAAGACCTTCCCGCTCGAGGTGTCGCGCCTCCCTTGCGCGTCAGGAATTCCTTTCCTCCGCGACTCGAAACGGCCGAGAGACGGTATTCTCCTCCCAAATGACACGGACTGTCGTCGTCACCGGCGCCAACCGCGGCCTCGGGCTGGAGCTCGCCCGGCAGCTCTCCGGAAGGGGGGATCTGGTGATCGCGACGGTCCGCCGGCCCGACGCGGCCAGGGAGCTGCGGAACCTGCCGGTCGCCGTCGAGCCGCTCGACGTCGCAGACGCGGGAAGCGTCGACGCCTTCGCCTCGAGGCTCGTCGGCCGCCCAATCGACGTCCTGATCCACAACGCGGCGATCGGAGTCGCCGGGCCGCCCGTGGAGAGGTTGCGGATCGAGGAGCTGGAGCGCGCCTATCGCGTCAACGCGATCGGACCGCTGCACCTGACGCAGGCCTTGCTGCCCAATCTCCGGGCGGGACGGGCTCGCCAGGTCGTCGCGATCTCGAGCGGCGCCGGATCCGTGACACGAAACGACAACCGGGGAGGATGGTATGCGTACCGCGCCTCCAAGGCGGCGCTCAACCAGCTGCTTCGCACGCTGGCCCAGGAGCTCCGGCCCGAGGGATTCACCTGTGTCGCAATCTCCCCTGGCTGGGTCCGAACCGACATGGGAGGCCCGAACGCCCCCCTGTCGCCCGCCGAGAGCGTTGCCGGCATCCTCGCCGTACTGGACCGGCTCACCCCCGAGGACACCAACCGCTTTCTCGACCACCGAGGCGAGCCTGTCCCCTGGTGATCGGGGTCAGGCATGTAATGATGTATTATTCTCAGATAATACACGAATACATGCCTGACCCCTAGATCGCCGCGAGGCGGCGCAGGATCTGCTCCGCATCGCGCACGATCCGCTCCACGATCGCGCCCGCCGGCTCGAGGGCGCCGATGAGACCCGCGTCCTGCCCGATGAAGAGCGGCGCGTAGTCCCCGTCTCCGGCCCGGTAGGCCGCGAGCATCCGGGCGCCGATCTCCGTGCGCCGGGCGCGCAGCTCCCCTTCCCTGCCGCTCCACTCCTCGATCAGGCGGTTGCGCACGACCCGGGAGAAGGCACCCGGCCACACCCGGCCCTGGGCGATGTCGGGGATCTCAGTCAGCACCGTGTCGTGGCCGTCGCTCGCGAGGACCGCCTCCTTGAAGCCGGACGCAATCGGCGCTTCCGGCGTCGCGAGGAAGCGGGTCCCGAGCAGAACTCCCTCGGCGCCGAGCGCGAGCGCTGCGGCGAGGCCCTCTCCCGTCGCAATGCCGCCGGCCGCGAGCACCGGGACCGGCGCCACGGCGCGCGCGACCTGCGGCACGAGGGCCACGGTGCCCATCAGGCCGACGTGCCCTCCCCCCTCGCTCCCCTGCGCGACGACGGCGTCGGCTCCCGCCTCCGCCGCGCGCCGCGCCTCGGGAACCGTCGAGGCCATGTGCAGGACTTTGGTGCCGATGGCGTGCGCGCGAGCGAAGAGCGCCGCGAGATCCTGCTCTGGCCAGGGCCAGGCCGTAGAGAACACGTGAGGTCTCGCGTCGAGGACGGCGCCGATCGACGCCTCGTCGGCTAGGAAGAGAAGGAGATTGGCGCCCCACGGCCTGTCCGTGCGCTCGCGGATCGCGCGCGCCGCGGCCTCGATCTCGCCGGCCGGAAGCCCCGCGCACCCCAGGACGCCGAGACCGCCGGCGTTGGAGACCGCGGCGACCAGCTCCGGTCCCGTCGCCGAGGCCATGCCTCCGAGAACCACCGGCCGCTCGATGCCGAACAGGTCGCAGACGCGCGTGCGCAGGAGGGCCTCCGCTACTTCGGAAGGCCGGCCCGGTCGAGCCCCGGGATTACCCGCAGGGCGTTGCCGTAGTAGAGCTTCTTCAGGACGTCGTCGGGCAGGTCCAGCCCGTACATCTTCCAGAACGCGTGCC
>JBOGJK010000275.1:0-14783 GCA_050745345.1 Thermoanaerobaculia bacterium | reverse complement strand
TCCCGGAAAGCTCCCGAACCGTATAGACGCGGTGGGAGGCGGGGCGTGTCTCGCTGCGGCCATCCCGGCTGGCGGTGAAGACATTTCGGACCACGCCCTCGGCCGGGTCGTAGCGGTTCTCTGCCTGAAAGCGGATGCCGGAGACCTCCATGTCGAGCTTCTCGTGGAAGCTGGGGAAGAGCGATTCGGCGACCCAGCCGGAGTCGAGGACGAAGCGTCCGCCGGGCCTGACGGCGCGCGCGGCAGCCGTGAGAAACGCCTGGTTGCCGGCATCGTCGAAGAAGCCGAAGGAGTTTCCGGCGCAGAAGGCGGCGTCGAACTCTCCGCGCCATGGCAGCTCGCGCATGTCACGCTCGACCCATTCGACGTCGAGGCTCTGCCGCGTGGCGGCCTCCCGCGCCGCCGCGAGCAGGTCCTCGGAAGAGTCGACGCCGGTCACCCGGTAGCCGCGCCGCGCGAGCTCCAGGCTGTGCCGGCCATGCCCGCACGGGACATCCAGGACGCGCGCGCCCGGCCAAAGACGCAGCGCCTTCTCGAAGAAGTCCGCCTCGGCGCGAGTCGCTTCCTCCGGGATAGCGGCGCGCCACATCTCGGCCATGAGGCCGGTGAAGAATCCGTTCCACCAGCCCGTGGGAGTGCTCATTGGAGTCCGTCCTTTCGAATGTCATCGCCGGCGCGTGCCCCGGGGGAGCGCGCACGTCGCCTCTCTTCTCTCTGTCTTGCGGATGGGTCGTTTGCCCCGGCCGGGGCTCGCCTAAAGGACGGCGGTCATATTTCGGGGGGAGATGCTAGGCCTTCGGCAGGTAGATGTCCATGTCCACGATCTCCATCAGGAGATCGGGATTTGCCAGCCGGCGGAAGCCGAAACGCTCGTAGAGGCCGTGGGCGTCCCGTGTCGCGAGGCTCCATCGGCGCAGGTTCTGCAGGTCCGGATGCCCCATCACCACCTCCATCAGCCACTTGGAGAGACCGCGTCCGCGGTGCGACTCGAGGATGAAGACGTCTCCCAGATAGGCGAACGTCGCCCGGTCCGTGATGACCCGGGCAAACCCGACCTGACGCTCCCCCTCGTAGAGGCCGAAGCAGAGCGCGTTGTCGATCGAGCGGTCCACCACCTCGCGCGGGATGCCCCGGGCCCAGTAGGACTGCGCGAGAAAGCCGTAGATGGTCTCCCGGTCGAGGCGCCGGCGATCGGTCGAGATCGTGAAAGCCCCGCGTTTCCACTCCATAGTGGACAGATCCTAAGGCCGGCCGGGATCCCGGTTATCATGGCCGTCTGACCGGGAGGAATCCGCGTGCCGCAATCCACACAGATGAGGCCCCGCTATCGTCCGAGCGCCGTCCTGGGCTTTCTGCTCGTCCATGCCGCCGCGCTGGGCGTCCTCTTCGTGGGCTTCTCCTGGATGGGCGTCGCCCTCTGCCTCGGTTCCTATTACCTGCGGATGTTCGCGATCACTACGGGCTTCCACCGCTACTTCTCCCACCGCACCTACCGCCTCGCGCGCGTGCCGCAGTTCCTGCTCGCTTTCCTCTGCCAGACCGCCGCGCAGAAAGGGGTGCTCTGGTGGGCCTCGAACCACCGCCACCACCACCGCTACTCGGACCTGCCCGAGGACATCCACAGCCCCGCGCAAAAGGGCTTCTGGTGGGCGCACGTGGGGTGGATCCTCGTGCCCGACTACGAGGAGACGGACCTCTCGCGCGTGCCGGATCTGGCGAAGTACCCGGAGCTGGTCTGGCTCGACCGAAACCAGTTCCTGGCGACATTTCTCTACGCCGTCGGCTGCTATGCCGCCTTCGGCGCGGTCGGGCTCTTCTACGGCTACTTCCTCTCGACCGTGCTCCTGTGGCACGGGACCTTCTCGATCAACAGCCTCATGCATCTGGTGGGACGGCGCGTCTTCCCGACGACCGATACGAGCCGGAACAGCTTCGCCCTGGCGCTCTTGACGACCGGGGAGGGTTGGCACAACAACCACCACTACTTCCCGGGATCAGCGGCGCAGGGCTTCCGCTGGTGGCAGGTGGATCCGAGCTACTACCTGCTCTGGATGCTCGAGAAGATCGGGATCGTGCGGGATCTGCACCGGGCGCCCGAGCGGCTGCGGCACCGGGACGCGGCCCGCAGGGAGAGGCCGGCTCCGGCAGGAGAGCCCTGGAACGATGCGATCCGGCGCCTGACCGAGCGCTGGGTTGAGCGGCGGGACGCCGCCTGGGCGACCGCCCGGCACGCCGTCGAGGACCTCGAGGCCGCCCGGGTGCACGCGGTCGAGAAGCTCGAGCGCCTGCACGCGGAGGCTGTGGAGCTGAAGGCCCGGGCGGGAGCCGCGGCCGAGAAGCGCCTCGAGGAGCTCCACGCCGAGATCGAGAAGTGCCGGGCGCACCTGGCCGAGGTGCTGGAGCGCCTGGTGGCCGCCGCGGAGGCGGCCGTGCCGGCCCCGGTCCGGGTTTAGGCGCTCTCGCTCCAGGGCGACATTCCTGGTCTGCCCTCCGCTGCGGCCGGGGAGATAATCCCCGCCCAAAGGGATTGCCGCTTTCCAGAAGGAGATCCTGATGGTCCTCATTGGCGCTCTCTGGCTTCCGATCCTCGTCTCCGCCGTTCTCGTCTTCCTCGCGAGCTCCCTCTTCTGGATGGTCGTCAAGCACCACGACTCCGACTGGAAGGGCCTGCCGGAGGAGGCCTCGATCCTGGAGGCCTTCCGCAAGGCGAGAGTGCCGCGCGGGCAGTACCGCTTCCCCTGGGGCGTCGCGATGAGCCCCGAGCTGAAGAAGAAGATGGCCGAGGGCCCGTCGGGCCTTCTGACCTACTGGGACCGCGCCGAATTCTCGATGGCGAAGAACCTCGGGCTCTGGTTCGTGTATCTGCTCGGCGTCTCTGTCTTCGTGGCGTACCTGACCGGGCGGGTGCTCCCGGCGGGCACCGCGTATCTGCCGGTCTTCCGCGTGGCCGGCACGGCGGCGATCCTGGGCTACGTCGGGGCCCTGTTTCCCAACAGCATCTGGTGGGGGCGCCCCTGGTCGACGACGGCGAAGGACGTTTTCGACGGGGTCGTTTACGGTCTGCTCACGGCGGGCGTGTTCGGTTGGCTCTGGCCGCGCTAGGCTCGCGCGGCGGGCGCCGGGGAGGAAGGCATGCGCTTCCTTTTTCGTCTGGTCATCAGCGCTTTCGCCCTCTGGGTGGCGGTGCAGATCGTCCCGGGCGTCAGCTACGAGGGAGAGTGGGTCAAGCTCGTCCTCGTCGCCCTCGTGCTGGGGCTTCTCAACGCGCTCGTACGGCCGCTGCTCATGCTGCTCTCCTGCCCGATGCTCATCCTGACGCTCGGCCTCTTCACGCTCGTGATCAACGCGCTCGTGCTGTGGCTGACGAGCGCCCTGTCGGGCAAGCTCGGCCTCGGGTTCCACGTCGCCGGTTTCTGGGCGGCGTTCCTCGGGGCGCTCGTCGTCTCGATCGTCAGCGTCCTGCTCTCGGTCCTCGCGCCCGACCCCGAACGCTCGTGACGCGCGGAGCCGCCCTTCCGGGGCTTCTTTCGGTTCGGGCGCCGGCGCGGGGGTCTGTGACCGCCCCATGAAAATCTTTCGCCGTGTCTCGAGCTTCCTTGTCGCCGAGCTTCGCCGGGGCCTGACCGCCCGCGAGCTCGCCCTGACGCTCGCCGTCGGGCTCTGCCTCTCCGTGCCGCCGGTGCTGGGCTCGACGACCGCGCTCTGCGCGCTCGCGGCGCTCCTGCTGCGCCTGAACCAGCCGCTCATCCAGGCCATCAACTACCTCGCCTATCCGCTGCAGTTGATTCTGCTGATCCCGTTCCTGAAGGCGGGCGAGTGGGTCTTCGGGGCGAGCCACACGCCGCTGTCGCCCGGGAAGATGCTGTCGATGGCGAAGGCCGATCTGCTGGGCACGATCTCCGCGCTCTGGACCGTGACGTGGCACGGGGTCGTCGTCTGGGCGGTCGCGTCGGTGCCCATCGGCCTGCTCGTTTTCTGGCTCGCGAAGCCCTTCCTCGAGCGGCTGGCGGCGCGGCTTCCCAAGCAGGAGCCTTCGCGCGTGGCGTGAGCCGCCAGAATCGGCACGGTTCGGGACCCGTTGCCGCCGCTGACGAAGAGATCGCGCCTCAGGGAAGAATCTGCCGGTGGAGTAGGATCGGTCTCCGGTCATGGAAGTCGAGCGCCGACCCGCGGATTCGGTGCGCCGCACCACGGGCGGCCTGCTCGCGGTGCCCGAGAGATCTCGGATCCACCCGCTGGTCGTGTTCGACTATCGGGTGCGCGTGCCGAGCATGTTCTTCGTCGGGCTCATCCCACTCTCGCACTTCTACAGGGATCCGCACCCTCTCTGGTTCTGGGGCGTGATGTTCACCGACGGCGTCTCCGAGGCGCGGAGCCCCTCGGGCGCGCACTACGGCGAGGAGCGGCTTCTGACGCTTCTCTGCGCCCCGCCCGCCTCCGCCTCCGCGCTCGTTGCTCGAATCGAGGAGAGCCAGAGCGCGCACACCTCAGGCGCCGAGCCCTCCGACGACGTCACGCTGCTCGCGATCCGGAGAGCGCATTAGGGGCGACCGGCGCCCTCGACTCCCTCTTGCGTGGGGGGAGAGGAGAACAGGTGCGCGATGGAATTCGCGTAGTAGGCCAGAAGCGGCAGCTCCTCCCGGCGCGGGGCGAAGATGCCGGCGGTCTCGTCGACCAGGTGCCGCAGGGTCAGCATCCGCAGGCCGACGTCGATCGCGTAGTCCTGGTCGCTGCGCGGGATGTAGAGGTGAGCGCCGCGCCGCTCGAGCTCCTTCATCAGACGCAGAATCTCGGTCTTGAGCTCGAGCTCGCTCCAGGAGCGCTCCGGCTCGCGCACGAAGACGGTGGCCGCGAGCGAGACCGGCACGACGGGGATGACCTTCTCGATCTGCGCCATCAGCTCCCGGGCGAATGCCTCGACCTTCGGGAAGCGCTCCTCCTTCGGGAGCCTTTGCAAGTCGAGGCCGTGCCGGCCCAGGTACGCTTTGAGCGACACAGGCGAGCCGAAGTTGACGCAGGCGTACCCGAAGCGGTGCCAGCGATTGCGCCCCATCAGGTAGAGGTTGCGCCCCACGAACCGCGACGCCGTCGCGAAGGCGGCGGCCGCCCCCGGCCGCTTCGCCTCGGGGTCGAGCTCCAGCAGGAAACTCCGGTCCTCGAAGACGCGGTCGTAGTTGATGCCGACCGGGATGAAGGCGATGTCCCGCGCTCCGTGCGGGTCGAAGGAACGCAGCATGTAGTCGAGGATCCCGAGCTTGGGCGGCCGGAGCCTTCCGTCCCGCGACAGGCCTCCCTCTGGGAAGACCGCCTGCGTGACGCCGCCGGCCGTGGCCATCGCGACATAGCGCTCGAGCACCTTGCGGTAGAGGGCGTCGCGCGAGTTGCGGCGCACGAAGTAGGCCCCCATCGAGCGGATCAGCGTCTGGAGCGGCCAGATCCGCGCCCACTCGCCGACGGCGTAGGAGAGGGCCGCCTTCTCCGCGGCGAGATACGCAACCAGGATGTAGTCCATGTTGCTGCGGTGGTTGATCAGGAAGACGACGGTCGAGTCGGCGCCGACCTGTGAGAGCCCCTCCTCATCCGAGTAGCCCAGGCGCACGCGGTAGAGGGAGCGGGCGAGGGCCCGGGCGGAAGCGTAGCCGAGGCGAAAGTAGATGTAGGCGTTGAAGCTCGGAACGATCTCGCGCGCGTAGCGCCGGACCTTGGTCAGGACGACGTCGCGCGGCACGCCGCTTGCGCGCGCGTCGGCCGCCGCGGCCTCCTGGACCTCCCGATCGAAGAGCAGCCGGTCGATCAGGACCTCGCGCCGGGTGATCTTGAAGGGCGGGATTTGGATCTTGAGCCGGGTGTTGATCTGCTCGAGCATCCGGTTCACCCGCCGCCGCAGGATCCACCGCACGGAGGGAATCAGGAGTCGATCGAGTGCCGCCCAGAGGGCAAGCAGCCCGGCCAGGATCGCCAGCCAGAGCGGGAGCGTGATGGTCTTCGACATCGCCTCGGGCTGGCATCAGCATACCGGCTGCGGCCCGCCGCCGGGAGGCTCGGCGGGCCGCGGCGGGCGCCGTTGCTCAGCCCTGGGGCTGGCGGACCATCTCGAGATTGACGGTCACGCTGACCTCGTCGCCGAGGATCGCGCCCCCGTTGTCGAGGAGGGCGTTCCAGACCATGCCGAAGTCCCTGCGGTCGACTTGGAGCTGCGCCTCGAAGCCCGCCTTCTCGTTGCCCCACGGGTCGGTGATGAAGCCGAGGAAGGAGACGGGCACACGGATCTTCCGCGACACGCCGCGGATCGTGAGCGTGCCGTCGACCTCGTAGGCGTTGGCGCCGCGGGGCGTGACCCGGGAGCTCTGGAAGAGGATCCGTGGGAAGTTCTCCGCGTCGAAGAAGTCGGCCGAGCGCAGGTGCTGGTCACGGTCCGGCAGGTCCGTGTCGATCGAGGCGGCCTCGACGGCGAAGACCACACTCGCTTCTTCGGGGCGCTGCGGGTCGACGGTCAGGGCGACGTCGAAATCGGTGAAGCGCCCGCGCACCTTGCTGACGAGGTGGCGCACCTGGAAGGAGACCTCCTCCGAGAGCGTGTGCGCCCCCTCGACGCTGTCCGCGCCGACGGCAAGGCGCAGCCGGTCCGAGAGCGCGAGAAGCCGCCGGGTGCGGTCGCCCCCGACGGTGGGATAGGCGAGAAAGAGGTCCTCGAAGCCGGCGTCCGCGAAGACCTCCGCCTCGCCCACCTTGGCGAGCGAGAGGCCCGCCGCGCCCAACGCGATCTGCATCCTCCCGATCTCGACCACCTTGTGGGTCTTGGCGTGCGGCCGCAGCTTCACGCGGGCGGCGCGGGCCCGCTCGGCCATGCGGGCGATGTTGCGCTCGAGCACGTCCAGGTCCACGAGAACGGCCGGCGTCGGGAGCTCCTCGATCGGTCGCACGGGCGGAGGGATTATGGCAGCGGGACGGAGAGCCTCTCGCCGTCCCGCGTGATCTCGAGAGCCCTGCCGGCGCCGGCACGGCGCAGCTCGGTGCGCGCGCCGCTCCACCGGCCCGTCAGGAAAACGCTCGCCAGATGGAGACGTCCGGTCGCCGGCGGCCGGTACAGGATGTCGAGGTCCAGAGGGCCGGAGCCCGGCCGGCTCTCGACGAGGCCCCCGGGCTCCTCCAGCGGCACGAGTACCAGCTCGGCGTCGGAGGCGCTGCCCAGCCGGAACCGTCCTGCGCCGGGCCCGGCCCGCCCCCGCAAGTGCCAGGCAATTGCCGCGGCACGCCGGGACGGCCCGGCCGCCTCGTCCACCACGACGATCGGCCCGCCTTTCTGGAAGTGGATCGAACGCCGGTGCCGCCAGCCGCGCCAGCCGGAGACGGTGGCGCCGGCGCGGTCGGAGGCCTCGCCGGTCCGGAACTCCTCGACCCGCGCGAAGTGGGGCGGGTCCTGGGCCCAGGGGCCTCCAAAGCCGGTCAAACGCGCGACGGCGGCCGCGAAACCGGTTGGCTCGACGAGCAGACCGTTGGTGTGCTCGCGCGGGATCCGTTTGTCGCGGAAGATCCGCCGCTCGAGCGGCAGCCAGGAGAAGGGTTCGCCCCGCTTCTCGCGGACCAGGACCTCGCCCTGCCGCACCGTCAGGACGGCATTGGTCGCGCGGTAGCGATGCCACCCGGTGAATCGCAGGTTCCAGAGCAGATACGCGCTGCCTTCGCTCCAGCCGTCGCGCAAGACGATCTTGTCGGGTGCCAGCGGCCCGACCCGGTTGGGCAGGCCCGAGTCGGCGTAGAGCAGGCAGCTTCCGGTCGAAGGGGAGCGCGCTTCGAGGTTCGCCGGCCGCTCGATACCCGGCTGCGCCGGCAGCGAGAGCCCGCGCCGCGCGAAGCCCTCGAGCGACCGGCCCGCGAGCCAGAGCAGTCGCGGATCGGTCAGCAGGGTGGCGCCCAGGTACGCCGTCCCGGGCAGCATCGGCGGGACGGCAGCGTTGTAGTCGGGGGGGGAGCCGTCCGGCTCCGCCTGGAGCAGGAGCCACTCGAAGGAGCGGCGCAGGGAGTCGCGCGGCGCGCGCCCCGACCGCAGGCTCAGGAAATAGGCGTTGTTGATCCACTCGGGCTGGTACCCGTAGGAGTCGTCGTTGTTGCGGAAGCGGCCCTCCCAGCCGCGCCGCGCGCGATCGAGGTAACGCCGGTTGCGCGCCGAGAGCTCGGGAGCCGCGAGCCCTCCCGCCTCGAGCAGCGCCAGCAGCCCCGCGCCGTTCTCCTGGTTCTCGTAGGGGCCCTCGGGGCGCTTAGCGAGGGCGAGGGCGTAGAGGAAATCGTCCAGCCCGGCGGCGAGCGCGCGGCGGTTGATTGCCCGGAACCAGGCCGCGAGCTGGCGCTGCTCCTCCGTGGAGAAGAGACGCGGGAAGGCCGCGCGCACGCGCGGGTAGTAGTACGCCCGCTGCGAGGCCTCGTACTGCCAGTACTTGGTCTCTCCGCGCTGGGAGAACTCCTCCTGCGCGGCCTCCTCGAGCAAGCGCGCCCGGAACGCCGCGGCCCGTTTCGGGTCTCCGGCCGCAAGCGCGAGCATTCCCTCTTCGGGAGCCGCCTTGCGCGAGCCCGCCTCGACGCGGGAGAGCAGCCGCGCGAAGACGCCGCCCGCTTCGACGCTTCGCGGGTCGGGGCGTCCCTCTCCGCAGAGAAACGGCTCCCGGGCGGAGATGCCGGGGAAGGAGGGCGCGTCTGACGGAGAGAAGCTTCGCTGCCAGGCCGCGAGCCCCGCGGCAAGGCCGCAAGCGCCGAGCGCCAGAGCCAGCGTGCCCAGGGCTCGCGGGCGGACGGTGAAGCCGCCGGCCGCTGCCGGCTCGCGCGGCGGAAGGAGCTTCTGCGCGGCGAGCCTCAGCGCCAGCCAGACGGCGGCGAGCAGCAGCGCCTCCAGCGCGACGAAGATCTCCTCGTGGGCGAATCGCGACTCGATCTCGACGCACTCCATGGGAATTGCGCCCGCGGCGGCGGCGAGAAGCAGGATCCAGAGCGCTTTGGTCCCGCGGCGGCCTTCCCCTGTCGCGACGGACGCGGCGGCCAGAGTCGACGCGAAGAGCGCCGCGAGCGCGACCCACGCCGCGGCGATGCTCTGCGAAAGCGCCGCCACGAGCGCCGCGAGCGCTCCGGTGGAGGCCACGGCGAGAGCCGCGCGGGGAATGCGCCAGCGCCCCCCGGAGAGGCGTGCCGGGCGGCAGAGACCGGCCGCGAACAGGACGGCCGCGCAAAAGAGGGCGCGGCCGAACAACGCCGGGACCGAGAAGGCGAGCCCGGAAGCCGCCCGCGAGACCTCGAGCAACAGGAGCGCGGCCAGACCCCCGGCGATGCCGGCAACGGTCCGCCGCGGGAGCCAGGTCGTCACGGCGAGAGCGGCGGGCGGGCAGCGCCGCGATAGAAAGGCAGGACGCGCGCGGCGAAGAACGCCGCCTCGTTGGCGAAGAGCAACAGAAGCCCCGCGGCGAGCGCGCGGTTGCGGTGGCGCCAGCCGGCCAGCCGCTGTCCGGCAGGAAGGGCAAAGGCCGAAAGCAGGAAGCCCAGGACCACGAAGAAGTAACGCCCGTGGGTGCCGCGCAGGACACCCGTCTCGAGTGCGTTGCGGGCGATGTGCGCGAGGTATGCGAGCGTGAAGACGAGGAGCACGGACTGGGAGGTGAAGACGGCGCTTTCCGGCGAGCGCCGCGGCCTCCAGACACGGAGGATCGAGAGGCAGGGGAGTGCGAGGAAGAGGCTGTAGAGCAGGAGCTTCGGCCACGCGCCGCCGGGCCCCGAGGCGAGCCAGGCGAAACTGGCGAGCAGGAGCGCGGCGGCCAGCACCCAGCTGGCGGCCGCGACGGCGTCACGGGAAGAGGCCCCGCCGAAGTCCCGCCGCCAGACCCACGCGGCCGCCAGAACGAGGAGCAGGGCCGCGAGCAGCAGGTAGACGGCCAGAAACGGGCCCGAGACCTGGAGCCACGCGACCTCGCCCTTTCCCGTTCCGGTCCAGCCGATCAAGCCGAAGAAGTTCTTGAAGGTGTGATCGAGAAGCGGCGAGTCGCGCACGACTTCGAGCAGGGCGAGCGGTGTCGCCTCGCGCGCCGGCCCCTGTGCGGGCCCGGTATCGGAGCCGGAGATCTTTCCGCGCCACGCGCTCCAGAGAGCCGTCGTCGAGAGCGCCACGAGCGCCACGGCCGCGCCGCGCCACAGCCGATCTCTCGGCCGTCCTTCGAGGTGGACCGGCAGGAGCGCGAGCAGGGCGATCGCGAGCGGCACGGCGGTCGCCTTGACGGCTCCCGCAGCCGCGAGCGCGACCGCCACGGCGAAGGCGTCCGGGAGCGAGCGGGTCCGCAGCAGGCGCATCCAGAAGAGGGCCGCGACTCCACCCAGGAGGGCGCACAGGATGTCGTGGCTCACGCCCGAGGACATGTGCGAGTACATCGGGACGAATCCCACCGCGGCCGCCGCGGCGAGGCTGACGGGCGGGTCCGCCCCGGCCTCTCGCATGACCAGGAAGAAGACGAGCAGCCCCAGGGCGCCGCACAGGGCCGAGAAGAGGCGCACACCCCTGACCTGCCCTTCGAGATCGGGGGTCGCGGCGCGGGCCGCCCGCAGAAACGGGACCGCCAGCGCGTGGTAGCCCGGTGGGTGGATCGCGGCCCAGTTGAAGACCGGCTCGCCTGCCAGGCTCCGGTTCCACCGGGCAACCACGTCGGGAGCGATCACGCTCCGGCCGGGACGGGGGATGCCGCGTCCCGACTCGAGATCGGAGACCGTCGAGAAGTGGACGACCTCGTCGGGGACGTCCCAGAGGGGCGTGACGAAAAGCGCGAGCGCCGCGGCTTTCACGAAGAAGAGCAGCGCGAGGGCCCACATCACGGGCGGGATCGCCGCTCGGGCCTCACCCTCCGGGCTCATGCGAGGCCGTAGGATACGGTAGTGCGCCGGCCTCGCTTCGGGTCTGCCGCGTCCCTGCTCGCGCTCGCTCTGGCCGCGGGGTGCGCCCCGGCGCCCGCTCCGCGCGCGGCGCAACCCGCTCCCGTCACGGCGGCGGAGCCCGAGGCCGTGTCGCTCTTCGGCAAGCCCCTCTTTGCCCCGCCGCTCTCCCCGGAAAGGAGAAAAGAATTCGAAGCGCGTCTCTCCGAGGCCCGCTCCCGGTACGAAGCGAACCCGTCGGACCCCGACGCGATCCTCTGGCTCGGCCGCCGCACGGCGTACCTCGGCCGCTACCGCGAGGCGATCGCGATCTTCACGGCGGGGTTGGAAGAGTACCCGGCCGACCCGCGGTTCTACCGGCATCGGGGGCACCGATACCTCACGACACGGCGCTTCGATCTGGCCGCGGCCGATCTCGAGAAGGCCGCGGCTCTTGCCGCGGGAAAGCCGGACGAGATCGAGCCGGACGGCCTTCCCAACGCCCGCAACATCCCGACGAGCACGACCAACTCGAACATCTGGTATCACCTGGGCCTCGCGCGGTACCTGCAGGGAGACTTCGAAGGGGCCCTTGCCGCCTACCGGGAGTGCCTCTCCTTCTCGAAGAACCCCGACGGGCTCGTCTCGACCAGCCATTGGCTCTACATGACCTTGCGGCGTCTGGACCGCGAGGCCGAGGCGAGGCGCGTCCTCGAGCCCATCGTCGAGGGGATGGATGTGATCGAGAACGACGATTACGAACGGCTGCTCCGGATGTACCAGGGGAAGGTCTCCCCCGAATCGCTTCTGGAAGAGGCGAGCGCGAGCGGCAGCGCGCTCGGTCTTGCCACCGTGGGATACGGTGTCGGCAACTGGTACCTGTACAACGGGAGGAGGCAGGAAGCATTCGCGACTTTCCGGCGGATCCTCGAAGGCGGCCAGTGGCCGAGCTTCGGCTACATCGCCGCCGAGGCGGATTCGAAGAGGCTCGGTCTCAGGCCGTGAAGGACTCCGGCCGCTCCACGGCGCGGCGGTAGAGCTGCTCGTCGATGTTGCGGCCGGTGACCAGCAGCACGACGGCCCCGGCAATCGCCGAGAGCCTCGGCAGGACCGCCAGAGCCGCGGCCGCCGCCGCCTCGACACGGATGCCCGCCGCGGCATAGAGGCCGACGGCCCGCGCCATCTCCCGCTCCGAGACGAGCTCCATCCGGTCCACCACCCGGGAGAGCACTTCGACCGCGCGCGGGATGGCAACGCGCACGGCGAGGCCGTCGGCGAAGGTGGCCATCCGATCGCAGGGCACGGCGCGGCCGGCGCGGAAAGAGAGCTCCATGACGGGCGCCTCTTTCGCGACGGCGCCCACGAGCCGCGTGCCTGGCGCGCCGCGCCGGAGGACCTCGCCGATTCCCCCGATCAGGGCGCCGTTGCCGATCGGGACGATGACGGCGGCCGGCTCCTCGGGGCACTGCTCCAGGATCTCGGAGGCGATCGCGCCGTAACCGGCGTACTGGGCGGGCTCGTCGCCGTCCTCGAAGAAGGGGAGCCCGCACTCGCGGGCGAATCGGCGCGCCTGCTGCTTGGCTCGATCGAAATCGGCGCCTGCCTCCCGGACCTCGGCGCCGAGCGAGCGGATCAGGTCCACCTTCGCCTGTGAGGCTCCCTTGGGAACGAACACGACCGCCGAAAGCCCGAGGCGCCTGCCGGCCCAGGCCGTCGCGGCGCCGTGGTTGCCGGTGGAGGCCGTGACGACACCGCGCGAGCCCTTCTCCCGGTAGGATTCGAGCGCCGGGAGCGCCCCGCGCCACTTGAACGCGCCGAGCTCGTGAAGGTCCTCGCGCTTGAGATAGACGGTGCGTCCGGCGGCGATCGCCTCGGGCGCCCGCTCGAGCGGGGTCGGCAGCGTCACGGGGGATATCATCCGCCGAAGCCGCTCGACCGGAGGCTCGCATGAGGAATCGGCGCCCGGCTCCCTGGTGGGTTCTTCTGCCGCTCCTGCTTCCTGCCACGGCGCGGGCCGGGATGAAGGTCTACATCTTTGTCGACCTGGAGGGCGTCGCCGGGGTCGTCACCGGCGATCAGCTCGGCCCCCAGGGCTTCGAGTACGAGCGCTTCCGCGGCTTCATGACCAACGAGGCTCTCGCAGCGATCGAAGGCGCCAGGGCCGCGGGCGCAACCGAGTTTGTCGTCTCCGACTCGCACGGCAACGGGGAGAGCCTGCTGATCGAGAGGTTCCCGAAGGACGTCACGATCGTGCGCGCCTGGCCTCGCCCGCTGGCCATGGTGCAGGGGATCGACGAGAGCTTCGCCGCGGCGATCTTCATCGGCTACCACACGGGCACGACCAACCCGGAGGGGGTGCGCGCGCACACGATGTCCTCGGCCACCTTCGCCGACTTGCGTTTGAACGGCATCCCCATGCCCGAGGCGGGTTTGAACGCCGCGATCGCGGGTCATTTCGGCGTGCCGGTCGTGATGATCTCGGGAGACGACGCGATCGTGAAGGAGGCGAGGGGGCTGCTTCCCGGCAGCGAGGGGGCGACCGTGAAGTGGGCCTACGGCTTCCGCTCGGCGCACACGTTGACGCCCGAGGCGGCCTGCGACCGGATCCGCGAGGCGGCGAAGAAGGCGGTCGGGAGGGTGGGGGACTTCCAGCCGTACCGCGTGAAGCAGCCCGTGGATCTCGATCTGCGCTTCAAGAACTACCGGCCGGCGGAGCTGCTGGCGTACCTGCCGGGAATCGAGCGCACCGACGCGCACGCGATCCGATTCCGCGCGCGGGACGTGCTGGAGGTCATCCGCGTTCTCGAGTTCGTCACGAACTACGAGCCGGGGCTGACGCCGTGAGCCTGTGCGGGATCCTCCCGCCCCACATCCTGGAGGCAATCGTGCGCAACGGCACGCCGGAGCAACGCCGCCGGGCCCTAGCGACGCTCGCCGTCTCGGAAAGGCTGCGCGGACGGCGCGAGGTGCTGGCCCTCTCGCTCGTTCCCGTGCCGGCCGGCCTGAAGCGGCGGACGGTCTACGACGCGCAGCACTCGACGCGGCTGCCGGGCGTGCTCGTGCGCGGGGAAGGGGACCCGGAGTCTGACGACGTGGCCGTCAACGAGGCCTACGACGGGACGGGAGCGACCTACGACCTCTACTTCGACCTGTACGGGAGGAACTCGATCGACGGCCGCGGCATGCGGATCGATTCGACGGTCCACTACGGTGTGGAGTACGACAACGCCTTCTGGGACGGCGCGCAGATGGTCTGCGGAGACGGGGACGGGGAGCTCTTCGAGCGCTTCACTAAATCGGTCGACGTGATCGGGCACGAGCTGACGCATGGAGTCACCGACAGCGAGGCGGCGCTCGAGTACCGCGACCAGCCGGGGGCGTTAAACGAGTCCTTTTCCGACGTCTTCGGCTCGCTCGTCAAGCAGCGGGAGCGAAAGCAGACGGCCGCGGAGGCCGACTGGATCATTGGGGAGGGGCTCTTCACTTTGCGCGTGCGCGGGGTGGGGCTGCGGTCGTTGAAGTCTCCGGGGACCGCTTATGCGGACCCGATCATCGGCAACGACCCGCAACCGTCTCACCTGAGCGGCTACGACGCCTCGCCCGAGGACAACGGCGGCGTGCACGTCAACTCGGGAATCCCCAACCACGCCTTCTACCTGGCGGCGGCCGCGATGGGGGGCTTCGCCTGGGAGAAAGCCGGGAGAATCTGGTACGTGACGCTGACCGAGCGGCTGCGGCCCCGCTCCGACTTCGCGGCGGCCGCGAGGGCCACCGAAACCGTTGCGGGCGAGCTCTTTGGAACCGACAGCGCCGAGCAAAAGGCCGTGCGCGAGGGCTGGCGCCGCGTCGGCCTGTAGGTTTCTTCTCCCTCTCCCTCCGGGAGAGGGGTGGGGTGAGGGGATAGA
>JBOGJK010000274.1:0-5283 GCA_050745345.1 Thermoanaerobaculia bacterium | reverse complement strand
GATCTCGAGGGCGCGCAGAAGGTAGCGCAGGTTGCCCGGCGCGATGCGCGCGGCCGCCTCCGGGTCGTTGGCGGCGAGCAGACGCCGGGCCGATTCGGGTCGGCGGCTCCCCCAGCGCGCGAGCGCCCGGCGCAGCTCTACGTCCTTCGCCTCGCCGGGGGGAAGCCCCGAGAGGAGCGCCTGGATGTAGAAGCCGCTTCCTCCGCAGACGATCGGAAGCCTTCCGCGCGCGGTGATCTCCTCGACCAGCCGGCGCGCCTCCTTCTGCCAGCGGCCGGCCGACCAGGTCTCGGAGGGGTCCGCGATGTCGATCAGGTGGTAGACGACCTTGCGCCGCCACTCGAGCGGAGACTTCGCGGTGCCGGCATCGAATCCGCGGGAGATGGCGAAGGCGTCGGCGGAGAGGATCTCCCCGCCGCGCAGTCTCGCGATCTCGTGCGCGAGCTCGCTCTTGCCGGCCCCCGTCGGCCCGAGCACCACCAGCAGCGGCGGCCGCCGGCCGCTCACCGGATGCCCCGCAGGCGAAGGCGTGTGGCCTCGGGCAAGAGGACGACGCGGGCGTCGGAAGAGAGATCCGTCCGGTAGAGGCGGACTTCGCGAGCCGACAGCGCCGCGAGCGTCTCCGGCGCCGGATGCCCGAACCGGTTCTCGCGTCCGCACGAGAGGATCGCGACCCGCGGGCAGACCGCGGCGAGAAACGCGTCCGTCGTCGAGCCGCGGCTGCCGTGGTGGCCGACCTTCAGGACGTCCACGGTAGAGAGCGCTCCCGCGTCGAGCAGGTCTCGCTCCACCGCGGCCCCGGCGTCGCCGGTCAGGAGGGCCCGCCGGCCATCCTTCTCGAAGATCGCGACGACCGACTGGTTGTTGACCGCGTCGAGCTTTCGCCGCGGCCCGCCCGACTGGAGCACCATAAGCCGCGCGCCGCCGAGCCGCAGGGTCCCGGCCTCGAGCGGGGCAAACGGCACGCCGCGCCGTGTCGCCTCCGCTTCCAGGGAGGCGTAGAGCCCCCCCTCGTCCTCGCCGGCCGAGCGCCAGAGCCGGCCCACGGGAAGCTCCTCTAAGACCGCGAAGAGGCCGAGCGCGTGGTCGGGGTGGGGATGGGTCAGCAGCACGGCGTCGAGCCGTGTCACTCCCCGATCGAGAAGCTTCGGCAGGAGGCGCGTGCGCCCGAAGTCCCGCGCGTCGAGGTCGAACGGCCCGCCTCCGTCCACGAGCATCGCGTGCCCCCCCCAGCGCAGCAGCAGGGCGTCCCCCTGGCCGACGTCCAGGGCCTCGAGCGAGAAGCCGCGGGGCGGCCCCGGCGGCCCGGGGCGCAGGGCGAGCGCCGCAAAGAGCCCACCCGCCAGGGCGGCCGAGCAGAGGCGCAGCCGCCGGGGAGCGAGCGCCGCGCCGGCAAGCAGCGCACCCACGGCGAGGACCGCCGGCAGCGGAGGGGTGGGCCGCAGGAACGCCAGACCCGCGGCGCGCTCGGCTGTCCACTCGAGAAGCCGCGAGCCTGCGGCGAAGAGGGCGCAGAGCGGCGCCGGGAAGATGCCGAGCGCGAAGAAGGAGAGCAGCAGCGCGCCCAGGGCGATCAGGCCGCCCGCGAGCGGGATCGAGAGCGGAACGGTCAACCACGCCCCGGCTGCGAGCAGGTTGTACCTCCAGAGCAGGATCGGAGCCGTGGCGATCTCGGCCGCCAGCGCCGTTGCGAGGCCCGCGAAGAGCCAGGCGGGCCGAGCCGGAAGGCGGGAGCGGATCGGCGCCGTGAAGAGAGCGATCCCGGAGACGGCCGCAAACGTCAGAACGCAGCCGATCGAGAAGACCTCGCGCGGGCAGAAGAGGAACAGCAGGATCGCCGCCAGTCCCGCGGCCTGGGCTCCCCGGATCGGGCGCTCGAGGAGGCGGGCGGCGAGGAAGACCGTGAAGACGAGGCCCGCGCGCGCCGCGGGCGGGTTTGCCCCGCCGACGAGCACGATGCCGGCGACCGCGACCAGAAGCAGGGCGTCTCGAGCCTTGCCGCGCACGCCGGCCGCCCGCAGGCAGAAGAAGACGAGCCCGGCCGTGAGCGCCACGTGCAGCCCCGAGACCACCAGCAGGTGGTAGAGGCCGCCGCGGCGATAGCGAGCCACCATGCCGCGGTCCAGCTCCGAGGTCCGGCCGAGCAGCAGCGCGGCAAGCGGTCCCCGCACGTCCCTCTCGAACGCGGCGCCGCGCGACGGCATCGCGTCGAAGAGCGCGCGATTGACTCCCTGAAGCCACGAGAGCAGGGTCTTCCCGCGCGGCTCGACGAGCAGCGCGCTCTTGACCGAGAGGCGGTAGCGAGTCCAGGGAAGCCGGATGTCGCGCTCGGAGGAGGGCAGGTCCTCTGGGCGCAAACGCCCCGTCAGGACCACCCGGTCTCCGCGATCGGCCAGGGAGGCGACGGGTGTCTCTCCCCCCACCAAGAGGAAGACTTCGGCCGGAAAGGACGCCGGAGCGCCGTCGCGCCGGGTTACTCGCGCCTCGAGGCGCCCCCGCGCGCGGGGCGGCGTGCCCGACCAGAAGTCCGTCAGCACGCCTTCGATGCGCTCCGCGCGGTCGCCGGCCGGGAGTCCCGCGAAGGTCTCTCGCGCCGTCTCGGCGGGAAGCGCGATCCGGAGCCGGCCCGACAGAAAACCGGCCGAAAGCCAGAGAAGGCCGAGCGCGACCGCCCGGCTCGCTCTCCGGTCCTGCGCGCCGCGACACACGAAAAGCCACGCGGCGGACAGGGCAAGAAGAAGCCCCGCCCCGGCCTCGCCCGACACCGACCAGCTTCCCGCCAGGATGCCGGCCACGAGCGCCACGGCGGCGGGCGCCGCCGGGGCTTCTCCCTCGCGCGAGATCGGGCCGATCATCGCGGGACGGCCCGCTCGAGTGTCACGACCGCCTCGACGCGATGCGTGAAGGCGAAGAAGTCGTAGAGCCTCGCCCGCTGGATCTCGAGGCCGCCCGACCGGAGTGCCGCGAGGTCGCGGGCGAGTGTGGCCGGATCGCAGGAGACGTAGACGAGGCGCCTGCCGATCCGCTGCGGCAGCGCCGCCGCGAGCCGCAGTCCCAGGCCCGCGCGCGGCGGATCCACAACCGCCAGGTCGAAGGAGCCGGCCGCCGCCTCCAGATACGGCAGGACTCCCGAGCGCGTGATCGTCCAGCTCCCGACACCCCGGCGCTTGCTCGCCTCGATCGCGAGTTCCACGGCCGAGTGGTCCGCCTCGACGGAGACGACCTCGTGCCCCGCGTCCAGAAGCGCCCCGGCAAAGAGACCCACCCCCGCGAAGGCGTCCAGGGCGCGGCCCGCGGGCACGCCCCGCGCCTCGCGCGCGACATCCTCGTAGAGAGGCCCGACCAGGAAGCGGTTTGTCTGGAAAAACGTCCCGGCCGTGACCGGAAACTCGCGGCCGCCGATCGGGAGCCACAACCGCGAGAGGCCGCCGCGGCCCAGCACTTCCCCTCCCGCGCCGGCCACCGTCACGCCGTCGAAGAGGGGGCCGAGCGCCGAAAGCAGGGCATTGGCGTCGCGGCGGTCGGCTTCCTGGCCGAGCGACGCGCGGGCGAGATGCTGCGAGCCGTCAAGAGACTCGACAGTCTCGATCTGGGAGACGGGAGCAGCGCTTCCCGCCACGGCGGCGGCCACGCGCGGCAGGAGCGCCCGCATCCGCTCCCCCAGCGCCTCGCAGCCCTGCGCCGGCTCGACCCGGTGCGTGCGCGGCGCGAAGAACCCCACGGCGGCTGAGGAGCCTCGCCCCGAGACATGAAATCGGTTGCGCAGGCGATAGGCCGGCGGCGACGGCGCGATCGGCAGCTCGCCGAAGAGCTCCCGCGGCAGTTCCCCGATCCGCTCCATGGTGTCGAGAAAGAGCGTGCGCTTCCACTCCCGGGCGCGCGCGAGGGGCAGGTGCGCCCAGTCGCAGCCGGGGCAGCCCTCCGCGTGGCCGCCGGAGAGCCGCTCGGGAGAGCGCGTCCGGATCACGACCGCTCTGCCTTTCCAGAAGCGCCGGCGCACCTCGCCGACCTCGGCGTCCACCTCTTCGCCCGGCAGGGCCCCCGCCACGAACCCGACCCCCTCGGGGGTCCGGGCAACTCCCTCCCCCGTCGGCGCCAGCGTGGTGATCGTGACGTGGCGGATCATAGGGCCTCCCCCTCTCCCCGCGGGAGAGGGTCGGGGTGAGGGGAAAACTCTCGCCACACGCCTCCCATCTACTCCTTCGGCGGTTGCGCCGCCCTCACCCTGCCCTCTCCCGGAGGGAGAGGGTCGAAGAAAATCGCTCCGCCATCACCTAACCAGTTGTCGCGAGGCACTCGCTCACAGCAGAGTCAGCCGCGGAAGCTCGAGGTGTTCGCGCAAATGCCGGCGGGCCAGCGCCTTGCCCGTGCGCAGGGCGGTCTCCTCGTCCATGCGGCCGCGCAGGGCGGCAAGCTGCTTCTCGACGGCCTCCTCGATGCGCCGGCGCTCGGCCTCCGGTAGCGCCTCGTAGAGGGAGGAGGCGAGCCGGCGATCGAGTCGAGCGAGCGACTCTTCGATCTCTCCCGGGGCGCGGGAGCCGCGCGCGAGACGCTCCAGAGAGCGCCGGGCCGACTCGAGGGGCTCCGCGAGGTCCGATCGCCGGGAGGCCACCTCCCGCAGCGATTCCTGGAGACGGGAAAGCCCCGCCGCGGCGTCGGGCGGCGCGTCGCGCCCCTGCCCGCGCCCCACCGCCGTCTCGGCGCGGCGCTCCCAGGCGAGCAGAACGGCGTCGCGGCAGTAGGAGAGCGAGTTGATGCGGCCCGTCGCCCCGCGCTCCTCGCGCCTCGAGAAGGCATCCTCGATCCCCTGCTCGACCGCCTCGATGGGCACGCCCAGCTCCCGCCACTGCTTCAAGAGCGCGTAGTCCCGCGGGGAAAGGAGGAAGGGCGTTCCGCGCCGGCGGACGAAGGCCTCTTCGCCCGCCTGGTAGTAGGACCTATCCGCCTCGGTTTCGCTCATGGATGAGGAGAAGGCCCGTCAGCGTCAGCAGGGGATCGACCTCTTCGATGCGCTCGGAGCCTCCCCCGAAGAGCTCCGCCAGTCCGCCCGTCGCGATGACGCGCGGCCGCGCGCCGAGCTCCTTCTCGATCCTCCCGATGACGCCGTCCACCAGAGAGAGGTACCCGAAGTAGAGCCCCGACTGGATCGAGGCCGCGGTCGTCTTGCCGATGACCCGCTCCGGCCGCCGGATCTCGACCCGCCACAGCCGCGCCGCCTTCTCGAAGAGGGCCTCGGCCGAGATCAAGATACCGGGCACGATGACGCCGCCGGCGTACTCCCCC
>JBOGJK010000273.1:0-3727 GCA_050745345.1 Thermoanaerobaculia bacterium | reverse complement strand
ACCGTAGCCCCCGTCGACTTTCGACCGTCAACTGCGGACTGCCGACTGCCGACTCCGGATATCATCCCCCCATGTTTCTCTCCGCCAACTTCCTCGGCATTCCCGAGGAAGAGCACACCCTGGAGAAGAGCCGGGTCGTGATCCTGCCGGTCCCCTACGAGCGCACGGTGTCGTACGGGGTCGGCACGAAGAACGGGCCGGCGGCGATCCTGGAGGCCTCCCACTACGTCGAGCTCTACGACGACGAGCTCGACGAGGAGCCCTACCGGATCGGCGTCCACACGCTCCCCTCCTGGCTGCCCGAGAACATGGAGCCGGCCTTCTGCGTCGAGGAGCTGGAGGCGGCGGTCGCGGGCATCCTCGAGAAGGGGAAGTTCGTCCTGACCCTCGGGGGCGAGCACTCGATCTCGCGGGGCCCCATCGCCGCGCACCACGCGCGCTATCCGAACCTCTCCATCCTCCACTTCGACGCGCACGCCGACCTGCGCGACGAGTACGAGGGGCAGAGGTTCTCGCACGCCTGCGCGGCGAGGCGCTGGGTGGAGCTGGATCTTCCGACCGTTCAGGTCGGCATCCGCTCGATCTCCCGGGAGGAGGTCGAGTTCGTGCGCCAGAAGGGGACCGTGCGGGTCGTCTCCAGCCGCGAAATGCATCGCTCCGACGACTGGATCGACGGGGCGTTCGGGTTGTTGAACGACGAGGTCTACGTCACCTTCGACGTGGACTTCTTCGACGGCTCGCTCGTGCCGGGAACGGGCACGCCCGAGCCCGGAGGCGGGACCTACGACGAGGCCTTGAACATCCTGCGGCGGGTGGCGACCTCGAAGAGGGTCGTCGGGGCGGATGTGGTGGAGCACTCCCCCGTGCCCGGAAACCGCGCCCCCGACTTCATGATCGCCAAGCTCTGCTACAAGCTGCTCGCCTACGCGCACTTCCCGGAAAAGGCACGACGGCCCGTCCTCTCGCCGGAGTGAGAATGTGAGGCGTGAGGCGAGGCCCGCAACTCACTGTCCACTCACGCCTTACGCCTTGCCCCTCACGCCTCGCGCCTTGCGCCCTGCGCCTTACGCGAAGGGACTCTTCACCCGCCTGGCGCCATTGCCCGCGAACTTTCTCCAAAAACCTGCGTTTTCATGAAGTTGAGGAAGCGTTGAGCATGCCGGACGAAAAGGACCTCGTCGAGCGCTGCCGCAAGGGAGACGACGAGGCCTGGAGGCAGATGGTGGACCATCTCGGCCAGCGGGTGTACTCCGTGGCGTACCACTTCAGCCTGAAGCGGGAGGACGCCGAGGAGCTGTCTCAGGAGATCTTCCTGAAGATCTTCGAGAACCTGCACCGCTACGACGGGGGCTATCCCCTGGTGGCCTGGGTGGTCTCGCTGGCCCGCAACCTCTGCATCGACCGCTACCGCCGCAAGAAGCGCGAGCGCTCGTTCCGGTTCGTCTCGGACGAGGCGGTCGCGCCGCTGCTTCGGTCCGACGACGACCCGGCCGCCGAGGCCATCCGGAAAGAACGCACCAAGCTGCTCTTCTGGGCGCTCGCCGAGATCCCGGAGGACCTGGCGGAGATCCTCGTCCTGCGCGACCTCGAGGGACTCGCCTACGAGGAGATCGGAAAGTCCCTCGACCTGCCCGACGGCACGGTCAAGTCGCGCCTCTTCCGCGCCCGCGCGGAGGTCGCGCGCAAGGTGCGCGAACGCCACGAGAACCGGGGCCAGGGCGCCCTGACCTCCATGGCGCTCGCGGCGGCGGCGTTCGTATGAGCGGCTGCCGGGAGCTGGAGAAGCTCGTCGCGGGCGGCCGCGAGGCCGAGTTTGCCGCGCACCGTGCCTTCTGTCCCTCCTGCGGGGAGATCGGCGCCGAGATGGAACGCTTCGCGGAGGCGGTGGCCGGGCTGCGCGCGCCCTCCCCGGGGCGAGCGCTGCTCGAGTCGCTCTACGCGATCCCGCGCCAGACCGTCTCCTGCGAGGCAGCGGCGGAGCTGCTTGCTCAGGGAGCCGACGGCGAGGTCCCGCCGGCCGATGCGGCGCGGCTTCAGAACCACCTCTCGCGCTGCGGAGGATGCCGGGAGTCGGCCGCCGTGCTCGGCGTCGCGCGCGAGCTCGAAAGGCCCGAACCCGCCCCGTGGCTCGCGACGCGGCTCCACGCCTCCCGGCCGAAGAAGGCCGCGAGGCGCTCGGCCAGGAGCTGGCTGTTCGGGCCCAAGGGCGCCATCGCGCTGGCGTACGCCGCGGCCTTCGCGGTCATGGTCCTGGGCCTGAACCCGGCCGACCTCGCCCGCAGCACGGGCACGGCCCGCCTCGAGCAGACGGCGCGGACCGGTGTCGAGGCGGCTCGCAGCACGTTCCTCGACCGGTTCGGCGCTCTCCAGGAGAGGGCCTTCCGCACCTTCCAGGTGGTCAAGGGACGCGCGAGCGGCTACGGCCGCGCCGCGCTCTCGAACGCGATTGCCCTCGTCATGAGGAGTGAATCCCCGCGCCGCCCGTCTCGTCCGCGCAACGAGGACGGCAGCGGCGCATGGAACCGCAGACAGATCGAGATCTGGACATGGCGCGCCGACGGCTCGCCAGGAGGAGAAGCATGAACGACGTCCTGACCCCGCAGAGCCCCGCGCCGCCACCGGCCTCGGCTCCCCCGCCCCCGCCGCCTCCGGCCGCGCCGTACGCGGCCCCCGTTCCCGTCATCGTGGAGAAGAAGTCGCCGGGGCTGGCGGGATTCCTGTCCGTGTTTCCCGGACTCGGTCACGTGTACCTTGGTCTCTACCAGAGGGGCTTTGTGATCGGCGGCGCCTTCATCCTGGGCATCTCGCTGACCTCGCACGGCAGGGGCCCAGAGTTCTTCGGTCCTATGCTCGGGTTTCTCTGGTTCTTCGGCATCATCGACGCCGTACGGCAAGCGAAGGCCATCAACCGCGGCCAGACCGTCGAGAGCGGGTTTGCCGGCGCGCCGCAGGTGCGCAAGGCCGGCGAGGGAACGGGTGCGTTGACCTTTGGCGTGATCCTCATCGGCTTGGGAGTGCTCTGGTTTCTAGAGAGCCAGGACCTTCTGGACCGGTTTCTTGACGCGATCCCCGGCTGGGGTGGACCTTTCACTTTCATCCTGCTCGGTCTCGCACTGATCGTGACGCACATCCGCAAGAAGCGGCGTGAGAACGAGGCCGGCCTGGGCATGCCCCCGCGGTCCGCGTAGGGTCTTCTCCCTCCGAAGGCGCCCCCCTCACCCAACCTCTCCCCCCGATGGGGGGAGAGGGGTTTGAGGGTTCTAGCCGATCGTCGCGAGCTCCTGCAGGTACTCCACGAAGGATCGGGTCGCTCCGTCGAAGCCCTGGACCTTCGGGTTCGAGGACTCGATCACGTAGAACTCGTCGGGAGCGTGCGCTCCCCCGCCGTGGCCGAGGCCGAAGTGGCCGGCCGGCAGGTTCAGGGGATCGCTCGTGAAGACCCAGCCGGGCCAGGAGCCGGCGTTTCGCGGCCAGAGAACGGGCTCGAGACCGCCCTTGCGGTAGACCGCAACCTGGGCCCGGATGAGGGCCGCGTCCGCCGGCGTGCTCGTGGGGTCGTAGCCCCCCGTCATCTTGACCTCGACGTCGCCGTAGCCCTTCTTCTCGAGATGCGACTTCAGCGCCGCGAGCGCCTCGGAGGCCTCCATGTCCGGCACCAGGCGCAGGTCGAGCTTCGCGACGGCCTTGTGCGGCAGGATCGTCTTGCCGCCGGGACCCGTGTATCCGC
>JBOGJK010000272.1:0-1673 GCA_050745345.1 Thermoanaerobaculia bacterium | reverse complement strand
CCCCGAGGGCCGTCAGGTCACGGTCGCCGGCATCATCGCCGGAACACCCGGCTACATGTCGCCGGAGATGGGGCTGGGAAGCCCCGACGTCGACTGGCGCACGGACATCTACGCCCTCGCGTGCGTGGGCTACTGGCTGCTGACAGGGCACCGCGTCTTCGAGGGAGGCTCGCCGATGCAGGTCCTGATGGACCACATCCAGAAATCACCCGATCCCCCCTCGCGCCGGATCGATGCGCCGATACCGCCAGAGCTCGACCGGGTGATCCTGTCCTGCCTGGAGAAGGACCCCAACAACCGTCCCCAGACGACACAGCAGCTCGTCCTGCGCCTTCGGGCGGTGCCGCTGACGGAGCGCTGGAGCGAGGAGCGCGCCCGGCGCTGGTGGCTGGAGAACGGCAGCCGAATCTCGGAATCGCGAACCGAGAAGGCGGTGCCGTCGAGCGCCGCGGCGCCCGAGGCGGCGCGTCCCCTTGCCCGGGAGGGTTGAGAGCACGTCCGAGTCCTCGCGCCCCCACCCGCTCGACAACACGGGCCGCTCGCGCCGACGCTCTTCAAGAAGAAGGCGCCGAAAGCCGGAGGCGAAACTGTTCAAAGGAAGGGGCGCCTTACGAAGGTGGCCAAGAAGATCGGCGGCATTACGTCAACGACCGTGACCCCTTTACAGACCGGCCCAGGCTTTCCAGGCGGAGACGAACTCGGAGGAGGTCAGGCCGGTCTCGCGGCGCAGGGCTTCTTCGGTCGAGAGGCCTTCCGCGAAGGCCTGGAGCAGGCAGATCACCGCGCCTTCGCCGCGGTGCTGGACGAGGTACTCCACCAGACCCAGGGCCTGCCCGTAGTTGGCTCGCGCGGCGGGCCGGTCGGACTTGCGCGAAAGGTTGCCCTCCATCTCCGAAAGGGAAGCGGGCTTGCGCCCGCCCGCGAAGATCTCGCGAAAGTCGCGGGTGAAGAGGCGCTTGCCCTCGGCCCACTGGGCCAGCCCTTCGTGCAGCCAGCCGGGCGCCCGGTCGCGCGAGGCCTTGCGGATCAGGGCATGGGCGAGCTCGTGCGCGAGCACCCCCTCCAGCGCCGGGGTGACCCCGGAGTCCGGATCGACAGAGACCCGGATCTTGCCGTCGAAAACGCCTCCCACCCACTCCGGAACCGAGACGAGGGAGAAGTAGGCCCGGCCGGCGTAGAGCACGACGACCTGGGCGGAATCGAGCCGGGCCGAGAAGAAGCCGGCCTGCGCGCGGTGGCTCTCGGCGAGCTTTTCCGCGACACGCTCGACCATCTCCGGCGGAACCGTCGCGTCCGAGTAGATCGAGAACCCTTCCCACTCGAGCAGCCTCTGGCCGCGCGAGAGCGACAGCTCCTGACGCGCGCGGGCGAGGCGTTTCAGAATTCCGGGATCGCTCCCCTCGAGCCGCTCGAATTGCTCCCAGGCGAGGACGGCGTCCTCGACTCGGTTCAAGGCGTAGTACACCTCCCCCAGTGTCGCGTAGACCTCCGGGGGCGCCGCGGCGGCGCGCTCCTCCGCCAGCTCCAGGTAGAAGCGCGCGAAGGGGAAGTTCTCTTCGCGCACGTAGGCCAGGGTCAGAGAGGCCAGTACGAGGCCGTTCTCCTCGTCCCAGCCGTACGCCTCCTCGAGCAGCTCGACGGCCCGGCCCGAGTCCCCGAGATCGAGGTAGCCC
>JBOGJK010000271.1:0-1735 GCA_050745345.1 Thermoanaerobaculia bacterium | reverse complement strand
TTCGTCGCGGCTGCTTGCATCCGACCCCGCGGCGGGAGCCTCCGCCGCCTCACACCCTATCTTCCACAGGCTGTTAAGATGACGCGGGCGTGACTCTTCGATCCGGCTTCCGCGACGAGTGCGGCGTTTTCGGTGTCTTCGATGCGGAGGACGCCGCGCGGCTTGCCTACCTCGGCCTCTACGCTCTCCAGCACCGCGGCCAGGAGTCGGCCGGCATCGCGACACTCGATCCTGAAGGGCATCTCTCTATCGAGCGGGAGATGGGCTACGTGGCGGAGGTCTTCGACGAGGAGAGGCTCGCCCGTCTTCCCGGCCGCACGGCGATCGGCCACGTCCGGTACGCGACGGCGGGGGCCTCGCTGCTGATCAACGCCCAGCCGATCGTCTTCGCGACGGGGCGGGGGCCGCTCGCGCTCGCGCACAACGGCAACCTGGTCAACGCGCGGGAGATCCGGGCAGGACTCGAGGCCTCGGGAGCGTTGTTCACGACGTCCTCGGACTCGGAAGTGATCCTCCATCTGGTCGCGCGCTCCCGAGCCGCCACCCTGGGCGCGGCGATCGCCGACGCGCTCTCGGAAGTGCGGGGGGCCTATTCGCTGCTGATCCTCGGGCGGGAGGGGATCTTCGCGGTGCGCGACCCCAACGGGATCCGGCCGCTCTCGCTCGGCCTGCGCGAAGGCTCGCCCGTGGTGGCTTCGGAGACGTGCGCCTTCGACCTGATGGGAGCCAAGTTCGAGCGGGACGTGGAGCCGGGGGAGATCGTGCGCCTCTCCTCCGACGGCTTCTCCTCGCACCGCTTCGCCTTCCCGCATCCCACACCCTGCATCTTCGAGCACGTCTACTTCGCCCGCCCCGACTCGATCGTCTTCGGCAAGAGTGTCGCGGCCGTGCGCGAGGCCCTCGGCGCGAAGCTGGCCAGGGAGCATCCGGCAGACGCCGACGCCGTCGTGCCGGTGCCCGACTCCGGCATGTACGCGGCCCTCGGATACGCGCGGGAGAGCGGGATCCCCTTCGCCTTGGGCATGGTGCGCAACCACTACGTCGGCCGCACCTTCATCGAGCCGAAGCAGGCGATCCGCAGCTTCGGCGTCAAGGTGAAGCTAAACCCGGTGCGGCAGGTGGTCGACGGCAAGCGCATCGTCCTGGTCGACGACTCGATCGTGCGCGGGACGACGTCGCGCAAGATCGTCCGGATGCTGCGCGTGGCGGGCGCGAGGCAGGTGCACGTGCGCGTCGCCTCGCCTCCCACGATGAACTCCTGCCACTACGGCATCGACACACCCACCCGCCGGGAGCTGATCGCCGCGAACCACTCCGTCGAAGAGACCCGGGACTTCATCGAGGCGGACAGTCTCGGGTACCTTTCGGCCGAGGGGATGCTCGAAGCGTTCGGGCGGCCCCAGCAGGCCGCCTGCACCGCCTGCTTCACGGGCATCTACCCCATCGCGATCGAGGAAGAGGAGCGCGAAAAAGAAAGCGCCCTGGAAGTGTCGCCCGGGGCGTGACCGCCCTCCTCTTGGCGACGACGATCGCTCTGCGGGGAGCGACGCTGATCGACGGAACGGGTACCTCCCCGCGCCGCGACGCGCTGCTCGTCTTCCGGGAGGGGCGCATCCTGTCGGTCGGGGAGGCGACTTCGGACACGCTTTCCGCGCTTCCCGCGGACACCTCGGTCCGGGACCTGTCGGGCAAGTGGATCGTTCCGGGCTTCATCGACGCGCACGTCCACGCGGAG
>JBOGJK010000270.1:0-3526 GCA_050745345.1 Thermoanaerobaculia bacterium | reverse complement strand
GCTCCCAGGCGGGGCTGCCCGCGCCGGTCGTGGCCGGCAGGAAGAGTCGCGAGCGTCTCGCGTGGCTGCTCGCGGCATCCTTTTTACTGCTTGCTCTTGCCTCGCTGGCGATCTCGTTCCGGCGCTCGCCCGGCCCGCCTCAGACGATCCGCGCTTTCATTCCGGCTCCGGAGGGGACGGTCTTCGACTTCAGGGGGGGATCCGCAGGCCCGGCCACCCTTTCCCCGGACGGAAGCCAGCTCGCGTTTACGGCATCGAATCGCCAGGGGGAGACCTTTCTCTGGGTACGCCGATTGGACACGAGTTCCGCGACCCGTCTGGCCGGCACGGAAGGGGCTTCCTACCCCTTCTGGTCTCCCGACAGCCGCTTTCTCGGGTTCTTCGCCGAGGGGAAGCTGAAGACGATCGAGGCTTCCGGGTCCGGCGGCCTTCCGCAAGCCCTCGCGGACATCTTGGAAGGCCGCGGCGGAACGTGGAACCGGGAAGGGGTCATTCTCTTTAGTCCCTCATCCAATGACCGCCTCTATCGAGTCAGCGCCACCGGAGGCAAGGCGGTCGCGGTGACGACACTGGATGAATCTGCCCAGGAACGCCACCGCTGGCCTCTCTTTCTTCCCGACGGCCGCCACTTTCTCTACCTCGCCCGCTTTTCGCAACCTGAGAAGAACGCGATCTACGCCGGGAGTCTCGATTCGCGTCAGAAGGGGCTCATACTGCGAGCCGACTCGAGTGTCGCGTACGCGCCCCCCGGGTACCTCCTTTTCCGGAGAGAGCGCAAGCTTCTGGCGGCGCCGTTCGACGCGAAACGCCTTGCGATCACCGGTGAACCCTTGACGGTCGCCGAAGAGATCGAGCACTTCGCCCCCACAGGCAGCGGCGTCTTTTCTGCCTCTGAGACTGGAGTGCTCGCCTACGCGGAGCAGGATCCTGGGGGACTCGCGCAGCTCCAGTGGTTCGATCGGAGGGGCAAGCAGGTCGGTTCCGTGAGCGGCCCGGGCGAGTACCAAAACCCGCGCCTCTCCGCAGACGGAAAGAGGCTTGCCGTCACGGTCATCGGCCGGCACGGCGCCGCTATTCCCGACATCTGGCTCTACGACTTGCCGCGCGCAATCGCTACGCGGTTCACTTTCGCGGAGACACTTGCCGACTTCAACGCGAATTGGTCTCCGAACGGCGGCCAGATCGTTTTCAACTCCAATCGGAAGGGACCCTGGGACCTCTATCAGAAGGCGGTTGGGGGCGGCGAAAGCGTTGCGCTCTTGGAATCGAAGAAAAACAAGTTCCCGAGCGACTGGTCTTCCGATGGCCGCTTCATTCTCTACCGGGAGTTCGACCCGAAGAGAAGAGGGGATTTGTGGGTCTTGCCTTTGTTTGGGGACCGCAAACCGATCCCGCTGCTTACGACCGAGTTTGACGAAGGCCACGGCCAGTTCTCTCCCGACGGCCAGTCGATCGCCTACACGTCGAACGAATCGGCACACAACGAGGTTTACGTCATGTCCTTTCCTGGAGGGAAGGACAGGCACCAGATCTCGGCCGCGGGGGGTTCGCAGCCGAGGTGGCGGCAAGACGGCGGAGAGCTCTTCTACATTGCGGCGGACAAGAATCTGATGGCGGTAGAGGTCCAGGGAAGCGGGGCGGCGTTTACGGCGGGTGAGCCGAGGCCGCTGTTTGAGACCCATTTGAGAAGATCCGGAAGTCTCGCCCTGGATCTCGCCTTCAACTATGACGTGGCCGCCGACGGACAGCGCTTTCTAATGAACGTGGATCTGACGGGCGCTACTTCTCCCCCGATCGCTCTGGTCGTCAACTGGACAGCCGGCCTGAAGAAGTAGATGTCGCTCGCCTCCGGCTTCCGCCTCTCGCTTGCCGCTGGGTCTCGCCTCGGTCCGTACGATCCTCCTTCCGCCCAGTCGCCGACGCGCCAAAGCCGCTATGGCGACGGCGCGGCTTCGGAGGACGGGTCCGCGTTCGCTGAAGCTTCGCCGGATGGGCGGGGGCGCTCGACGCCACGGTCAACCGCGAGGTGATGCAGGGAATTCTCTATGTCCTCTCGCGCCGCGGCAGGCGTGCGGATGCGGTGACCCTCGCCCATCACGTGGCATCCCTATTCCCTGCTGATTGTCGTGTGCGATCCGGGGCCGGGCTTCGACCCGACGAAGCTGCCCACCCCAATCCTCGGACGCACCATCTTCTCGACCGGCGGCCGCGGCATCTACCTCATCAACCAGCTCATGGACGAAGTCCGGTTCGAGCGCGGCGGCACCGAGATCCACATGCGCAAGAACCCGCCCGCGGCGCGTCGGTCCTGACGTGGCTCAGGACCGCCCTCAGAACGTCCAGCCGATGGAGATGACCGGGCGCCAGTCGTTCTTGGCCGCTCCACCGTCGGGAGCCGGACAGCGCAGCACCTTGAAATCTGAGCGATAGGCGCTCATTTTTCATGCTAGCATTGAGCTCGTGATCGAGCGGGCCGGGCACCTGCGCAGGCTCGGGGCTCTCCTGCGACAGTTTCCTGTCGTTGCCCTCCTCGGGGCGCGGCAGGTTGGGAAGACGACGCTCGCTCGGCAGTTCCTTCGCCTTCGCGACCGGCGTGCGACGTTCTTCGACCTGGAGAGCGCCGAAGACCTCGCGCTGCTGGCCGATCCGCTGCTCGCCCTGCGTCCTCTGAGGGGTCTCGTCGTCATCGACGAGGTGCAGAGACGACCGGAGCTGTTCGCTAGCCTTCGCGTCCTCGTGGACGAACCGGGGGTGTCCCGTCGCTTTCTCCTCCTGGGCAGCGCGTCTCCGGATCTGCTCCGACAGACTTCGGAGACTTTGGCCGGGCGCATCGCCTATTACCAGTTGGACGGGTTCAGACTCGAAGAGGTGGGCTCGGAGGAGTGGCCGCGTCTCTGGCGAAGGGGCGGTTTTCCGCGCTCGTTCCTGGCGCGTTCCGATCCCGCGAGCCTGCGCTGGCGGAGGGAGCTGATCCGGACCTACCTCGAGAGAGACATCCCGGCCCTTGGCCTTCGCTTGCCCGCACCCACGTTGCGACGGTTCTGGATGATGCTGGCGCATTACCACGGACAGGTCTGGAACTCCTCCGAGTTCGGGAGGTCGTTCGGCGTGGCACACACGACAGTTCAGCGCTACCTCGACGTCCTCACCGAGACCTTCATGGTCCGGCAGCTACAGAGCTGGCACGAGAACCTTCGTAAGAGGCAGGTCAAGGCGCCCAAGGTTTATATCCGCGACAGCGGGCTTCTTCACGCGCTGCTAGGGCTCGGAACTGCCCGCGAGATCGAGTCACATCCCAAGGTCGGAGCGTCGTGGGAGGGCTTCGCGGTCGATGCGGTGGTCTCCCGCCTCGGGGTCGGGCCGGAGGAGTGTTTCTTCTGGGCCACGCATTCTGGCGCCGAGCTCGACCTGCTCGTCGTCCGAGGCAAGCTGCGGCTTGGCTTCGAGTTCAAGCGGACGACGGCCCCCGCCGTAACGCGGTCGATGCGCACCGCTCTGGGCGACCTCGGCCTCACGGAGCTCTCCG
>JBOGJK010000269.1:0-2084 GCA_050745345.1 Thermoanaerobaculia bacterium | reverse complement strand
CGGGAAATGGAGGTTCGAGGCGTCGCCCGCCCGGTAATCGCCCAGGTAGCGCCTGCGGTCGGGCCAGCGGGCGCTCCAGCCGGTGCGCAGGAGCACGATTGCGCCGCTGGGAACGCGGCCGTGCGCGGACTCCCACGCCGAAAGGTCCCCGGCTGTGAGCCGGTAGTCGGGGTCGGAAGCGGCCTGCTTGCGCGCGTCGATCACGACGGCCGGCGCGATCAGCTGCCGCAGCGGGATCCGGTCCGCGGTGACGCCCTTCTCGGCGAAATGATAGGGCGCGTCCAGGTGGGTGCCGCCGTGCTCCGGCGCGCAGAAGGAGTTCGCGGAGTAGAACCAGCCGCCGGGGGTCCGTCCGGCGGAGAGCTTCTGGAGCGCGAAGGTCGTCGGGGAGGTCGGCCAGTAGAGCGTCTGCGAATCGAAGGCGTGGGTCAGGTCCACGAGCTTGCCCGAGGAGAGGTCGAAGGCCTGCGGACGCGGGGCGGCTGCCGCCGCCAGAAGCAGGACTCCGGCCAGCGCCGGGAGGATCCGGGCTCTTTTCCGAAGGCTCATGACGACCTCCTCTATGCCGTTTCCTCCGGCGGCCCGGCGGCGCGGGCCACCTGCTCCGCCTTGACCGAGTCGGGCTTGAACTTCCTGGCGGCCGCGATCATCTTCTCGAGCGTGGCGTCGAAGGAGGGCTTCTCCCCCTTGTGGAAGCGGAGCGGATTGATCCGCGCCACGACGAAGGCCCGCAGGTACGGGCTCTCGAAGCCGCGCTCCTTCAGACCCTCCACGGCGGCCGAGACCGCCTCCTCGAGCTCCATCACGCGCGCGGCGCGGCCCTCCCGGGCCCGGAGGGCCCTGGCGAGCGGCTCGGAGGAGAACTCGTCCAGGCGCTTCAGGAGCGGATGGTAGGCGCCCCCCGCGAAGCGGCCGTTTTTCTCGTAGCAGATGCCGAGCGTGAGAAGCGCCGCCTCCTCGAACTCGAGGGCGTACTGCCTCTCCGGCGCCGCGTCCCTGCCGGCAAGCTCGCGCGCCATGCGGATCACTTCCAGCGCCTTCTCCCGCAGGTTGTGCGCCTTCTCGGTGTTCAGGGCGAGGATCTTGTAGGCCACCTCGGGATCGGGCAGCACCAGCGCGACGATCGCCCTGGCCCCGAGGCGCCGCATCGCCGAGAGGCGGTGGTTTCCGTTGGGCGTCCAGTAGCGGGCGGCTTCGGTCCGCACGGCGATGATCGGGTCGAGATAGCGCCCAAGCGAATCCACGACCCGCGCCAGCCGCGTGACGTGGGTCTCCGAGAGGTCGCGCTGGAAGGGAGTCGGCTCGACGCGCTCGACGGGCAGCGCCGCGAGAATCTGCCAGTGGCCGCCCAACGGGTCCCGAAAGGTCGCGAGAACGGAGCCGCCGTCCTCGACGATCGACTCGCGCAAGGCCGCGATTTTCGCCGGAGGAGAGTCCTCGGCGGTCTCGCGCGCGGTCAGCCCGCGCGAGGCCGACTCGGCCGCTTTCCTTCTCTTGCGGGGAGGCATGGGCGCGGCGAGGGACTATATCGCCGGGGCCGCGCGCTTACCCCGGCCCCCTCCCGAAGCGAGAGGGCGTCACCAGACAATCAGGCCGTCCTTGACTTGCTGCTCGAGGAACTTCTCGACCAGCTCCGGTGTCGTGTCCCCGTAATACCAGCTTCCGGCCGCCAGGGCCTCGGCGCAGGCACGACGCGCGATCGTGGCGGCGTCCGTCCTGCCGTCCACCCAGTTCATCACCTCGTCCTGCATCAGCGGGGAAAGCTTCCGGTCCGGCGGAGCGGAGGGCGGTGGCGCGGGCGGCTTCTTCCCGGGCTTGCCCGCCGGCGCCGCGGCGGCGCGCCGGGCCTCCTCCCGGCGGGCGCGCCTTTCCTCCTCGCGCTTCTGCCGGACCCGATGCTCGAGCTTCATCCACTCGCCCAGAGTGGCGACCGCCTTCTTCGGAGTCCGAGCCTTGAGCCTCTCCTCGGCTGGATCCGGGGGCGGGCTCGGCTCGGTTCCTTCCGTCGCGGCGGCCCAAGCGGCGAGCAGCGCCGACCTTGCTCCGAGGGCGGTCTGCTCGAGCAGGGCCAGTCCCGCCTGGAT
>JBOGJK010000268.1:0-3280 GCA_050745345.1 Thermoanaerobaculia bacterium | reverse complement strand
GGCGCGCCCTCTCCAGGACGATCTCGAGGCTGCGCCCCGCCGACATGCCGACGGAGAGCACGACGGCATCGGCCACGCGCGCCGAGGCGAAGGCGCGCCGGCCGAAGGCCCCGTCGAGCAGGACGATCCGTGCGCCCGCGGCCTCCAGGGCGGCCGCCGCCGACGCCGTCTGAGAGGCCGTGCTCGGGCCCATCACTTCGAGCTCCCCTTCGGTGTCGACCCGGGCAAGCGCGATCGGCCCGAAGCGCGTGGAGAAGGGGAGGCGCCGGAGCGGCGTCGAGGAGAGGGTCGCGCCCGCAAGCGTGCTCTCGGCGGAGGCGACGAGCTGGCCGGGCCAGAGGCGGAAGCGGGGCTTGGGCTCGCCGGTCAGCGCGTCGAAGTCCTCGCCGTCGCGCCCCGCCGAGGTCGCGCCGGCGACCACACCGAGACCCCGGAGCTCCTCGAGGGTGGCGACGAGGGCCGTGGTCTTGCCGGCGTTCTTGGCGAGCCCCAGGAAAGCGACGCGGCGAGCACCGGACCCGACGATCCTTTCCGCCAGGGCGCGGGAGGCGGCCGTCAAGGGGTCCCCACACCCGCCAGGGCGGTGAAGGCGGCGGCGAGACGCGGATGGCGGCGCAGCAGGTCGAGCGCCTCTTCGGCGTGCCCCGGGACGTAGCCGTTTCCGATCAGCAGGGTGCCGGGGTGCGCGAGGCCCTCGGCGCCGAGGGCGGCCGCCGCGAAGGACGTCGCCATTCCGAAGAAGAGGACCGTTCCCTCGTCGCGCGCCGCGAGCACGCTCGAGGTCTCGGTGCCCGGCACGTTGACGGCGTTCACGACGAGGTCCGCGAGGCGTCCCCGCGTGGCGTCGCTCACGGCCGAGTGGACGGCGATCGGATCGCGCGCATCGAGCGTCAAGACCGCGTCCGCGTAGCCGAGGCCCCGCGCCCGCCCCGAGGCCGCCTCGGAGGGGTCGATCGCGATGACCTTCCCGGGCGGCCCGACCGCGTCCCGCGCGGCGGCCAGACACAGCAGGCCCGCCTTGCCGGCGCCGATCACGACGACGGTCTCGCCCGTCCAGGCGCGCCGGCGCACGCTGGCCGGAGCTCCCGCGACGTCGAAGACCGCCAGCGCCACCTCCTCGGGAAAATCGTCGGGCAGCCTCGCCCACAGCGTTCGCTCGAAGAGGATCGCGGTGCCCTCCAGCTCGATCCGCTCGGAGGCCGCGACGACGGCGCGGATCCTCTGGATCGAGAGGGGAGTCAGGGTCAGCGACACGAGCGACGCGATCCGCTCCCCGGGCGAGAGCCTCCCCGCGGCGGGATGCTTCGGGCCGACTTCGCTCACCTCGCCCAGGAAGATCCCCCCCGAGCCCGTGACCGGGTTCTGCATCTTGCCGCGCTCGCCGACGATGCGAAGGACCTGCTGCTCGACGGTCTCGCCGGTCGCCCGCTCGGTTTCCCGCAGCTGCCGGAAGGAGGCGGAGTCGATGTTCAGAGCGCGGACGTCAACCGCGATCTCGTTGGCGAGAGCGCGCGGCGTTGCGTCCAGCCGGCGGGCGGCCTGGGGAAGAGCGCCCGGCGGGTCGAGCGAGCGGTGGATGCCGAAGGGATGTGGCGCGCCGGTCACAGGAAGATTATGTTCCGGGTTGCCGCGCCGGGTCCGCTCGCCGCAACGGCAGGCGCCGCCGGAAGACGCGCCGAGTCCGGGTCCGGCACCTCTCTCGACTCATTCCATCCCGAGCTTGACGAGGTACCCCTTCTCGCGCACGCGGGCGAGCATCCAGCCGAAGAAGGCCGCGGCCGCGGCGAGGTAGACCGCGTTGCCGGCGAAGGCCGGGACGAGCAGACGCGGGTCCGCCCTCCCGGAGGCGAGCGCCTCGCGCATCCCCTCGAAGACGTAGGTCGCGGGCAGCAGGTAGGCGACTCGCTGGAGCCAGACCGGCAGGACGTCCACGGGATAGAAGACCGCGGCGACCGGCTGGATCAGAAAGGGGATGCCCCAAATCAGCGCCTCCGCGGCGTGGCCGAAACGGACGATGAGCCCCATCGTGAACATCCCCACGGCCCAGCCGAAGAGCACCAGGCTCGCGAGAAAGGGAAGGAGGGCCGGCCCGACCGAGGTCAGCCGGAAGGCGTAGAGGATCCAGGCAAGCAGCCCCAGCACCCCGGCGCTGACGATCGCCCGCAGCACGCCGAGCAGGCAGGTCGCCAGCATCAGCTCGCCCACGCGGATCGGCGTGATGAAGACGTTGACCAGGTTGCGGACCCAGATCTCCTCGGAGATGGAGAGCGTGATCGCTTGCTGAGACCGGTAGAAGACATCCCAGAGGATCACGCCTCCGAGCAGGAACACGACCGTCTTCGGCGCGGCCAGTCTCTCCAGGTAGGCGGTCACGAACCCCCAGACCAGAAGCTCCATGACCGGCCAGAAGAGGATCTCCATGGAGCGCGTGAGGCTGCGGCGGTAGAGGTAGAGGTAGCGCAGGAGAAGCGCGCCGATGCGGCCGATCACGCGGGCTCCTCGGCCGAGCCTCGCGGGGGTTGTCCTTGCCGGGCGATCGCGATGAACAGCTCCTCGAGGGAGCCGCGCCCGGCGCTCTCCAGAAGCTGGCGCGGCGTGCCTTCGGCCACGAGGCGGCCGCGGGAGAGAAAGGCGATCCGGTCGCACATCCGCTCCACCTCCTGCATGTTGTGCGACGTGTAGACCATCGTGACGCCGCGCTCCCGCTGGATCTGGCGCAGCGTCGCGCGCACCTTGTCGGCGATGTCGGGATCCAGGCTGGCCGTGGGCTCGTCCAGGAAGAGGACCTCCGGGTCGTTGATGAACGCCTTGCAGAGGTTCAGCCGCGTCAGCTGGCCCGAGGAGAGGGAGCCCGTCACCTTCCCGCGCAGGGCCGGGACCTCGAAGAGCTCGAGCAGGCGCGCAATGCGCGCCGCCGGCCGGCGCACGCCGTAGAGGCGGGCGAACACGTTCAGGTTCTCCCAGACCGTGAGATTGCCAGGCAGGGAGACGTAGGTCGAGGAGAAGTTGACGCGCTGCAGAATGGCCCGGCGATGCCGGGGAAGCTCGAGCCCGAGGATGCGGATCCGCCCGGCCGTCGGTGTCGTCAGCCCGAGCAGCAGCTGGATCGTCGTCGTCTTGCCCGCGCCGTTGGGGCCGAGCAGGCCGAAGATCTCCCCGCGCCGCACGCGGAAGGACACGCCGTCCACGGCGTCGAGATCGCCGAATCGCTTGGTGAGATTCTCGACCGCGATGGCCGTGGAGTCCGACAAGCCGTTGCCTCCTCTCGGAGCTCGCCCGC
>JBOGJK010000267.1:0-4229 GCA_050745345.1 Thermoanaerobaculia bacterium | reverse complement strand
CCCCAGTAGGCGTTGGCGAAGGGGCCGAGCTGGCCGCGCTCGACGAAACCCTTGACCCGGTCCCGCACGCCGGCGAAGTACTTCTCGGAGGACAGCGGCCAGTCCGAGAGGGACTGCGCCAGGGCCGCCGTCGCCGCGGGGTCCGCGGAAAGGGCGGACACGATGTCCACCCAGTCGAGCGCGTGGAGGTGGTAGAAGTGGATGACGTGGTCCTGCACGCACTGCGAGGCGATGATCAGGTTGCGCAAGAGGCGGGCGTTGGGCGGAGGGCTCGCCCCGATCGCGTTCTCCACCGCCCGGATCGAAGCGATCGCGTGCACGGTCGTGCAGACGCCGCAGATCCGCTGCGCAAAGGCCCAGGCGTCGCGCGGGTCGCGCCCCTTCAGGATCAGCTCGATGCCCCGGAACATGGTGGAGGAGGACCAGGCGTCCCGGACCTTGCCTCCCTCGACTTCCGCTTCGATGCGCAGGTGCCCTTCGATGCGTGTGACCGGATCGACGACGACGTGTGTCATGGCCGATCTCCTTTCGGCTCCTCGTCCTCTTTCGGAGCCTCCTTCGGCGATTCCCCGCGGCCCAGGTGCTTGGCGAGGGCGACGAGCCCGTGCGCCGCGAAGGCCGCGCCCACCCCCACGGTGGCCCAGACGCCGACCTTGTCCACCGGAGTCGCGACGTTGAATCCGGGAATGCCGGAGAGGTGCCTGTAGAAGGGGGTCATCTTGTCCCAGAAGTCCGGCTCCGCGCAGCCGATGCACGGGTGGCCGCAGCCGATCGGCCAGCTGGTCCCACCGTTCCACCGCACATTCGGGCAGTTCTGGAAGGTCACCGGCCCCTTGCACCCCATCTTGTAGAGGCAGTAGCCGGTGCGGTGCCCCTCGTCGCCCCAGGCCTCGACGTACTGTCCCGCGTCGTAGTGCGCGCGGCGCTCGCAGTTGTCGTGGATCGACTTGCCGTAGGCGAAGAGCGGCCGCCGGTAGCGGTCCAGGGGCGGCCAGCTCTGGAAGGTCAGGTAGTAGACGACGAGCGCCGTCAGGTTCTCGACGTTGGCCGGGCAGGCGGAGAGATTAATCAGGTTGCGCACGCCGGGCACCGCGTCCGCGACGCCCAGGGCGCCCGTCGGATTGGGGGAGGCCGCCGGGATGCCGCCGAAGGCCGCGCACGTTCCGATCGCGATCGTCGCCATCGCCCCGCCGCAGACTTCCCGCGCGATCTGCAGAGCCGATTTTCCTCCGATCGTGCAGTAGGCTCCGTTCTCTCCCGTCGGAATCGACCCTTCGACGACCGCGATGTACTTGCCGGCATGGTTGCGCACGGTCGTCGCGAGGACCTCCTCGGCCTGATGCCCCGCCGCCGCCATGATCGTCTCGTGGTAATCGACCGAGAGCGTGTCGAGCACGATCTCGGCGGCCGTCGGCCGGCTGGCGCGCAGAAACGATTCCGTGTTGCCCGCGCAGTCCTGGAACTCCAGCCAGACCAGGACCGGCTTTTCGGTCTTCGCGATCGCGCGCGCGATCTTGACGCCGAAGGTCCGCGGAAGTGCGAGCGCCGAGGCCATCACACCGCAGAAGCCCACGAACTCCCGCCGCGAGACGCCGCGGCTCTCGAGCTCGTCCAGGAATGACCGCTCGATCATGGCTCCTCCCTTCTGTGAGACGGGGCGCCGGCGGCGCGAGGGCGCGGCGGACCCCCTGTCGGCGGGTCGAAGGAATTGGTCGGGAGGCGGCGCGTCTTCGAGGCTCGCGAGAATGTCCCGAGAGCGCCGGAATCGGGAGAGGACCGGATTGTCGAGCTCACGCTGCCTCCCGAGCAATGGGCCCAAGCTATGTTCCGAAATCGCGCGCCTCTATGATGCAGCCGCATCAATTTCCGGGACCTCCTCACCTCGCGGCGTGCAGGTTCCTCTCGTCCATCCCGCCGCAACCGTTCGCCGAGAACTTCCGGGCGCAGCCGCCGGCGGTGTCGCAGGCGTTCCCGGTAAAGCCCCCCGGGTTGACGAAGCGGATCCAGCCGCGGACGGCCTTCTCGAGCGCGGCGGCGTCCGCGTTCTCCCGCGCGATCACGAAGTTCGAGAGGCCCCAGATGGACTTGGCGAGATTGCACGGACAGCAGCAGGTCCTCGCCGGGAACTTCGCGCAGCAGGGGGCCGGGATCCGCTCGAGCACCCGGTCCCGGAGCTGCTGTTGCGCCGGGGTCAGCCGGAGGGAACGCGCGTAGCCGATGAACTCCGCCGACTGCGACGGCGCATCGAAGAAGCGCGTGCCGCTCTTTGTCGGTTGCTCCAGGGGAAGCAGCGGGGAATACGGGAGGCCGAAGAGAAGAATTGCCGCGAGCGCCCACGCATGCCGCATCGATGGGCGTGTCATGGCCCGAGGCTAAGAGGCCGGCCGGCCGACGACCTGATGCAGACTCATCGCTTCAGCGCGTCCGCCAAGAAATGATGCAAATGCACTAGAAATCCGATCGGTCCCGGGAGCAGAATCCCCGCAGCCGGACGGTCATGGCGGAAACATTGAATCTGGCGGTCGAGGTCTACTACCAGAGATGGCGGCGGGCCGTGGACCTGCTCTGGAGGGAGACCGTGCGGTGCCGCCAGACCGGGCTCGCGGAATGGGATCGGCTGCGCTCGGCGCGCCGGCGGCGCAACCTCCAGAAGATCGTCCGAAAGGCGCTGTCGGACTACCACCGGATCGAGCTCGAACGCTCCTCGCGTAAACCGTAAACCGTAAACCGGAGCTCGCGTCCGGGCCGGTTCACGGTTCCCGGTTCCCGATTCCCGTCCTCTATGACCTCCATCATGGACGGCGCCGGCGGTTCCGGCTGGAATCGGCGCATGGACGAGAGGACGTTCGATCCCGCACTTCCGGTCAAGGACCTGATCTCCCGGCACGCCGTCGCGAAATCGGTTCTCGCCTCCTACGGGCTGGACACCTGCTGCGGCGGCGAGCATCCGCTCGAGCAGGCCTGCGCGGCGCGAGGCGTGCCGCTCTCGAGCGTCCTCGAGGATCTCGAGTCCGCCCACCGGATCGCCGAGTCCTACAGCCTCGTGCCTCCCACGATGTCGATCCGCGAGCTCCGGCGCCGCTTCCCCGCCACGATTCCGGTGCTCGAGCGCTACGGCCTGCGAGACTGCGGCGGCGAGGAAGGCCCCGACGAGCCGCTCGCCTGGTTCGCCACGGTGCACCGGATTCCCCTGGAAGACTTCCTGCGCGAGGTGCGCGAGGCCGCGGCCCGGGACGTCTCGTCCGCGCCGCCCGCCGCGACGGCGTCCGCCTCCCGTCCCTTCGCTCCGCACTTCATCCTGGGATCGCTCTTCCTGACGTTGACGCTCGGCGCCGCGACAGGCATGGTGAACCTGCTGCGGATCGCGGCGGGCGGAGACGTTCCGATCTCGCACCGCCAGATCCACGGCCACACCCAGGTGCTCGGATTCGCCGCGCTCTTCCTGATGGGGATCGCCTTCCATGCGCTCCCGCGGATTCTCGGGATAGGAAGCGAGCGCTCCCGCGCCGCCCTGCCCGCCTTCTGGCTGATGTTCGTGGGCGTGGTCCTGCGCAACGTCGGCCAGCCGTTCAACGTCGACGCGGCAGGCCGCCTCCTCTCGCTTCTCTCCGCGGCGATGGAGGGCGCCGCGGGATTCCTCTTCGCGCGCTTCGTCTTCGGGGCGCTCGCCCGCGCTCGCGCCGGCAAGTACGGTCCCGCCGACCCGATGCTTCGCTTCGTGCGGGCCGGGACGTGGTACTTCCTGGCGGCGACCGGAATCAACGCCGCGCAGGGGATCTGGCTGGCCGGCCACCTGGAAACGGCGCTTCCCCTCTCTCTGACCGAGCCGTTCTACTTCGCCGCGCTCTACGGGTTCCTGCTCGCCTGGATCTATGGCTTCGGCAATCGGGTCGTGTCGCTCTTTCTCGGCGTGGGTCCCGCAAAGAAAGGCTCCCCCGAGGTCGCCCTCGGCCTTCAGGCCGGCGGCGTGGCGCTGGCGCTACTTTCCTGGGCTCCGGCCCTCTCGCTGTCTGCCGCCCTCTGGATGCGCGACGCTGGCGTCGTTCTGGCAGCTCTCTCCGGGCTCGTCTTCCTCGCCGGGCACGGGTTCCTCTGGCGCCGCTCGATGCTGCCGGCGATGCGGGCGCCGGGCTCTCCCACCTTCGCGATCCGGGCCGCCTTCGGCTGTCTCGGCCTCTGGGCCCTGCTCGTGCTGTCCGCCGTCGTCCTGTCCGGGGCGACGGCACTTC
>JBOGJK010000266.1:0-1729 GCA_050745345.1 Thermoanaerobaculia bacterium | reverse complement strand
ACCTGCAGCTCTTCACCGACGACCACAAGGCCGTGGAGTTCTTCCTGCTCAACCGCAGCCTCGCGTACGAAGCGAGCGAGCAGCGGCACTTCTGCGGCGACGAGCCGCGCCCGGTGCCGGTCCTGCGGCTCGAGTGGCAGGGGTTCCCGCTGAATCTGGCGGTTTACGCGTCGAAGGACGAGCGGAGCTCGCTCAAGGCCACGCCTGCCGGCCGGACGATCGAGCGCGCCGGGATCAGCGCCGTCTCCGCGCTCCTCGCCGCCGATGCCTAGGGCCCGCCGGGTCGTCGCGCTGGCGGCCGTTGCCGCCCTCGCCCTTGCTGCGGGGGTCTACTTCGCGCTCGAGCGGCGGGCGGCGGCCGTGGACGCGGCCGCTTTGTTAGCGCTCACTCGCACCACGTTCCCCGACCTCGCTGGAGACCAGGTCAGCCTCGAACGGTGGCAAGGCAAGGTGATCGTCGTGAACCTGTGGGCGAGTTGGTGCCCGCCCTGCCGCGAGGAGATCCCCGGACTGGTCCGGATCCAGCGGAAATTTGCGTCGAACGGGGTGCAAATTGTCGGGATCGCCTTCGATTCTGCAGCGAAAAGTCGTCAAGCCGCAGCCGAGTTGGGGATCAACTACCCGGTCCTGGTCGCCGGCCTCGAAGCCATCGACCTAATCCGGAAGCTCGGGAACCGCGCAGGAGCGCTCCCGTACACGCTGGTCCTCGACCGCCAGGGGTTGCTGGTCGCGACCCACCTCGGGATCCTCTCCGAGGCCGATCTGGAGCGGATTCTCGCGCCGCTGCTGGGGTAGCTTTCTCGCGCTTTTGGTCCAAACTTCGCCGAACACGCGGCGAACGGCTGGACAACAGGGCGCTTCTTGCGGCAAACTCCAAGATGACCAAGCTGCGAGAGGGGCCTCGAACCGTTGCCGCCCCTAACGGAAAGTGGCCGTTGCTGGTCCGGCCGGGCTGGGATCCCGGACCATAGACCGCACCGTGTCATCGCCGGGAGCCGAGTCTTCCAGACACTTAAGAAAGAAGAAAGCGGGCTGACGACCGGCCTTAAGAAGCAAAAAAGCACCGAACCCCGTTCTTCGTCGTCGATCTTGGCGGGATCGGGCAACAGGCGCTCCGCGGCGCACGCCGCTGCCCGGCCTTACCGCGGGGCGAGGGGGAATCCAATGGACCTCAGAAAGCTGAAGAAGCTCATCGATCTCGTCCAGGCGTCCGGGATCGCGGAGCTCGAGATCACCGAGGGCGAGGAGAAGGTCAAGATCGTCCGCGGCGGGCAGGTCGAGATCTCCCCCTCGGGTGCGCCGGTGCCGGCCGCAGCGCCCGCCGTCACCGCACCCCAGGGAGCCCAGGCTCCGCCGACGCCCGAGTCAGCCCCCGCGCCCGAGGGGCACGTCGTCAAGTCGCCGATGGTCGGGACCTTCTACCGCGCGCCGTCGCCCGACGCCGAGCCGTTCGTCGAGATCGGCGACACCGTGAAGGCGGGGCAGACGATCTGCATCATCGAGGCGATGAAGCTCATGAACGAGATCGAGGCCGACCAGGACGGGGTGATCAAGGCGATTCTGGTCGAGAACGGCCAGCCGGTCGAGTACGGCGAGCCGCTCCTCGTGTTCGAGTGAGGCCCGCGGCGCGGCGCCGATGTTCGAGAAGATCCTGATCGCCAACCGCGGCGAGATCGCGCTCCGGATCCAGCGCGCGTGCCGCGAGCTGGGGATCCGCACGGTCGTGGTC
>JBOGJK010000265.1:0-2734 GCA_050745345.1 Thermoanaerobaculia bacterium | reverse complement strand
CGCCGCCTCCGAGACCCCAGCGACCGGCGTCAGAGCGCGGGAGAGCACCAGGGCGCCGTCGCCCGTCACCGAGACCCCCCGCGACTCGCCGGTCGAGAAGTCTGAAGCGGAATCCAAGACCCAGATTCGCGTCTCGGAAGCCGCCGAGGCTCGGGCGAGCAGGCACCCGCCCGCAGCCGCCAGGAGAACCGCCCGAATCCCTCGCCCCGTCAAAAGAGGCTCGGCTGGACCTCGAGGCGCAGGTGCACGGAGCCGGTGACCGGGACCGGCTGCTCGACGGACTGCGACTCGAGGCGCACGGAGGTCAGGTCCGGCGCCCCGCTTCCGCCGGGGCCCCGGTCGAGCAGCACCGCGCTGACCGAGGGAGGCAGCGCGGTGAGCGCCTCCCCTCCGACGACCGCGCCCGGGGCGCGCCGGTCCGCCAGCAGGTTCAGGGAGTTCGGCGGGCGGATCCGGGCCAGAAAGTCGAGCACCTGCGAGAGCGACTGCGGATCGGGAGGATAGAGCGCCAGGTCATACGCGGTCGCCGCGGCGCCGTCGCCCACGAAGATCGTCAGGGGCCCCGGCGGCGTGTCGGCAGGCACGCGGACCGAGAGGGAGACGCGTCGGGCGCTGCCGCGGAAGTCCACCAGATCCACGTGGACGGGCACGACGTCTCCGGCGCGGACCTTCGCCCGCGCCGCTTCGACGTTGACGACGCGAGCGCTCTGCAGCCGGTCGGAGTGCCGCAGGTCCACGTCGAGGCCCGTGATCGTCAGGTCCTGGAATTCGTTGGCCATGAGGTAGTTGGTCAGGAGCGCCAGAGAGGCGACCGCCTCTTCCCGCGCGGTCAGCCCCGTGAAGACCGTCTCCCACGGAATCACGCGGTCCGGCGTGCGGATCGCCGACTTCCAGACGAGGGTCCGCTCGCCCGTCCGCTTCTCGATCGTGGTCAGCACGCTGTCGATCGCGATGGCTGAGAGAATGGGCGTCAGCATCGAGTTGTGGACGACCTCGAAGTGGAACGTCTGGGTCGGGATGTCGTCCGAGGAGAGTCGGACCCGGACCTGCACCATCGCCGCGCGGGCGCCGAAGCTCCCGAAGATCCCGCTCGACCGGTCCTGCGAGATCGATCCCAGCACTCCTCCCGTCGCGGCGAACTTGAAGGACCGGAAGACCGAAGGGAGCACCGTCAGGACCCGGGCCTCCGCCATCGGCATGTCGACCGGCCCCATCGAGAGGAACGGGTGCCCGAAGGCGAGCACACTCGATCCCTCGACCCAGGTCACCGTACCGGTCGCGGCGACATCCATGTCCCCCGACATGAGGACCGTGGCGATGGCCGAGCCGGGCTCCAGCCGCCGCGCCGGACCGGGAGGAAACGAAGAGCCGCCGGAGGGCACCGACATCCACCCCGCGGTCTCGGCCAGCCGGCCGGCTACAGCGCTGGCGAGCGAGCCCCCCGAGAAAGAGACGGGAAGCGGCAGCGGCGCCATCGAGCCCGCCGCGGCCGGCGCGAACGAGGCCAGCAACGCATCGAACCCAGGGGTGAAACGCCGGTCGCGCATCGCCGTCAGGAGCGCCGGCGTGGACACCGCGGAGCCCGCGATCGGGACGGGGGGCGCCGGAGGGGCCTTGCGGATGTCGAGCATGCTCTGGATCGGCGTGATGCCGCAGATCGGCTCCTTGGCGAAGGGCCATCCGTAGGCGAGCGCGCCGATCAACTTGCCCTCGACGTAGATGGGGCTCCCGCTCATTCCCGCGATGATCCCCGTGCGGTCGAGCCCCGCGCCGGAGACCCGCGCCAGGATCATGTCCTGCCCGGGAGCGAAGCGCTTGAGAGTCCCGATGATCTCGACGTCGAAGCGTTGAACGCCTCGCCCGTCCCCGAAGTCGGTCAGGCCGTACCCCACCATTCCGGAGACGACCCGATCGGCGGGCAGGATCTCGGAAGGCTGCGCGGAAACCACCCGCGCCGCCCCGAGCATCGAGGCGAGAATCAGACCGGCAACGCGCAGCGTCACGCGAAAAGCAACGCGGCCAGACCCGAGCGCCATTCCCTTTGAAACTCTCCCATGCGTATGTTACGGTCGTTCGGGATGGTCGCGGCACTTTTTCAGCCGATCTCGACCGAAAACCTTTCCGGCGGCAGTTCCCTCTGGACCTTCTTCCAGGAGACCGGGCCGACCGCCAAGGTCGTCCTCGGCATCCTGTCCCTCTTTTCCCTGATCTCCTGGATCATCATTTTCGCCAAGTACCTGCGCCTGCGCCGCGTGGCGCGCCAGTCGGAGAAGTTCGTCATCTTCTTCCGGAAGTCCAAGCGTTTCTCCGAGGTCAACGGGATAGCGAGCCAGCTGCCCGACACCCCTCTGACGACGCTCTTCCGGGCGGGCTACGCGGAGCTGGACGCCCAGGTCAAGGCGAACCGCCCCGAGGACCCCGCCGTCACGGCAGGCGGAGCGGGCAAGCTGCTGATCAAGAACATCTCGGGTGTGGAGCGGGCGCTCGAGCGGGCGATCACAGCCGAGGTCTCCCGCCTCACCAAGTACATGACGTTTCTCGCCACGACCGCGTCCGCCTGTCCGTTCATCGGACTCTTCGGCACCGTTTGGGGAATCATGCAGTCGTTCCGCGCGATCGGAAACACCGGCTCCACTTCGATCGTGGCGGTGGCCCCCGGAATCTCGGAGGCGCTGATCAACACCGCCGCGGGCCTCGCCGCGGCGATCCCCGCCCTGGTCTTCTACAACTACTT
>JBOGJK010000264.1:0-5870 GCA_050745345.1 Thermoanaerobaculia bacterium | reverse complement strand
GCCGCCGACGGCACCGTGCGCGAGCTCTCCTACGAGGACGACGGAGGCAACCGGACCGAGTTCCGCTTCGAAGGATGGCGTGCGGGCAAGGCGCGCCCCGGGGCGGACTACCGGGTAACGGGACCTTCGGGAACGAGGGTGGTGGAGAACTAAATTTAGTCGGCACGCGGACGCCTCGCAGACCCCTTCGCCCCTCCTCGAATAGAATGCGGCGTCGTGGCTCAAGACCTCTCCTTCGACGTCGTCAGCAAAGTGGATCTCCAGGAGGTCTCCAACGCCGTCCAGCAGTCCTCCAAGGAGATCACCACACGGTTCGACTTCCGCGGGAGCGCTTCGAAAATCGAGTGGAACGAGAAGGAGCGGACGCTCACGTTGACCTCCGACGATGCCCACAAGCTGAAGTCGGTCGTGGACATCCTGCAGACGAAGCTCGTCAAGCGCGGGGTCGCCATCAAGGCGCTCGACTACGGAAAGGTGGAGGACGCCGCCGGCGGCACCGTCCGGCAGGTCGTCAAGGTCCAGCAGGGGATCCCCTCGGAGAAGGCCAAAGAGATCGTCAAGGCGATCAAGGACCGCAAACTCAAGGTCCAGGCCTCCATCCAGGCCGATCAAGTGCGCGTGGCCGGCCGCAGCAAGGACGATCTCCAGGCCGCGATCGCGCTGCTCCGGTCGGGGGAGTTCGGCCTGCCCCTCCAGTTCACCAACTACCGATGAGCCTGCTCTCCAACCGCCGCTTCGCCCGCGCCTACGACCTGATCGCAGACAAGCTGGCTCGCGTCGAGGAGGAGCTGCTGCTCCACTTCCACTCTCCCATCCCGACGATCGACAGGATCGGCAGCTACCTCGCGCAAGGGGGCGGCAAGCGGATCCGCCCGGCGCTGCTGCTGCTCTCGGCGCGGCTGCTCGGATACGAGAAGGGGGAGAAGGACGTCCGCTATGCCACCGTCGTCGAGTTCATCCACACCGCGACGCTCGTGCACGACGACATCATCGACGAGGCGAGCCTGCGCCGCGGCCGCACTTCCGCCAACGCGCGCTGGGGCAACAACCTGACGGTGCTCTTCGGCGACTACCTCTACACCAAGTCGATGGGCATCGCGCTCGATGAAGGAGACCTGACGATCCTCAAGGTCCTCTCCGACACGACGCTCGCGATGATCGAAGGGGAGATCATCGCGATCGAGAAGATGGGGAGCCTTCAGGTCTCGCGGGAAGAAGCGCTGGAGATCATTCGCCGCAAGACGGCGGACCTCTTCTCGGCGGCCTGCCGCCTGCCGGCCCACTTCGCGCCGGGAGGAGACCTGATCGCCGCCGAGCGCCTGGGAGAGTACGGGCGCTGCCTGGGCGTCGCCTTCCAGCTGATCGACGACCTGCTCGACTACACCGGCAACGTCGAGGCGGTCGGAAAGCCCGTCCTGAATGACCTGCGCGAGGGAAAGCTGACGATGCCGCTCATCCTGGCGCTCCCCCGGGCCTCCGCCGCGGAGCGCGCCCGGGTCGCGGCGGTCCTGAAGGAGCGCGATTTCCGGAGCGTTCCGAGCGCCGAGGTCCTCGCGATCGCGCAGCGGTACGAAGGGATCGCCGAGACGCGGGCGCTCGCGCGCGACTACGCGGGCGCGGCGCGCGTCGCCCTCGGGGCTTTCCCCGACTCGGAGGCCAAAGACGGGCTGTTGCTGGCGACCGAGTCGGTGATCGACCGGGTGTCATAGAACCGGCGCGGGTCTAGGGAAGTCCGTCTCGCTGCCACGGCCTTCCTGACCCGCGCCGGAAGAGGAGTTTCAGGTTACTTCGGCGAGGTGAGTCGCAGACCAGGAGCCTGAAAAGATTCGGAGCCATGCCATTTCAACATAATTTTATTAGGGCCTAAGAAAAGAAGGAAAATTTTTGAATTGACCGAACTTTTTCTTGTCATTCGGCGGCCCCCGTCCTATACTTCTTTTCGCAAAACCCTATGTCCCAGCGCCTTACACCCTGGAACGGGCTCGCGAACACCCTGAGGCAGCTTTCCGCTCGCCTCCCCCCCTTTCGCGACGATTCCTCCGAGGAAACCAGGCTCTACCATCGCCGCGCCTGCCTGGCCGCCGCCGAAGAGCGGTACGACGTCGCGATGGTCTTCGTCGGGAAGGCCCTGAACCTCGAGCCGCAGCACCTGCCCACCCGCCTGCTGCTGGCCCAGATCTACGACCGGGGGCTCCACGACGTCGAGGCGGCGATCCAGGGGTACCGGAAGGTCATCGCTCTCTCGGGCTACGAGAGCGCGAACCCCTACTGCGCCGCCGCCCGGGAGGCGCTCGACGTGCTGGTGCACCGCGCCACGGCGATCCCCGTCGACGAAACACTGACAGGGAGTCGACGCTGAATCGCCGCGTTCCGCCCTGACCCCGTCCGCGTTGATCCCGTGATACACTGCTGATCCCGACATGACGATTGTCGGGGTCATCCCCGCCCGCTACGCCTCGGTCCGCTTCCCCGGCAAACCTCTCGCTCCTCTGGCCGGCAGGCCGATGGTCCTGCACGTTCTGGAGGCGGCTCGTGGAGCGGGGCGGCTCGACCGGGCTCTCGTGGCGACCGATGACGTCCGGATCGCGGAGGTGGTGCGCCGGGCGGGAGGCGAGGCCCTCATGACCTCGCCCGCGGCGGCGAGCGGCACCGACCGTCTGGCCGAGGCCGCGCGAACGGTCCCGGCGGACGTGTACGTCAACATCCAGGGGGATGAGCCGATGATGTCGGCGGAAAACATCGATCGGGTGGTGGCCACGCTGCTCGAGTCGCCGGACCGGCGCATCGCGACCCTCGCGATCGCGCTCCCCGCGGGCGCCGCCCCGGACCCCAACGTCGTGAAGGTCGTCGCGGCCCGAGACGGGCGCGCCCTCTATTTCTCCCGCGCCCCGATCCCCTACTTCCGCCAGGGAGAGCCCGCGTATCGCAAGCACCTCGGGATCTACGCCTACCGCGCAGCGGCTCTCGCGGAGATTTCGAGGCTCGCCCCTTCGCCGCTCGAACGGGCCGAGTCTCTCGAGCAGCTGCGGTGGCTCGAGGCGGGCCATGCGGTCTGGGTCGGGGAAGCCGCCACGGATTCGATCGGAATCGACACGCTCGAGGACCTCGCCCGGGCAGAGGAGATCCTGAGCCAGTGCAAATAACGAAAGCGCGGGGAGTACCAGGCGCAGCGGCTACCAAGGAGGTCTCACGATGACCGCCAAGTATGTCTTCGTCACGGGAGGGGTGGTCTCCTCCCTCGGAAAGGGGATCGCGGCCTCCTCGATCGGGGCATTGCTCGAGGCGCGGGGCTACGAGGTCGCCCTTGCCAAGTTCGACCCTTACATCAACGTAGACCCTGGCACGATGTCCCCCTTCCAGCACGGCGAGGTGTACGTCACCGACGACGGCGCGGAGACAGACCTCGATCTCGGCCACTACGAGCGCTTCACCTCGATGACCGCCTCCCGGATCAACAACACGACCGCCGGCCGCATCTACCTCTCCGTCATCGACCGCGAGCGCCGCGGCGACTACCTCGGAAAGACCGTGCAGGTCATTCCGCACATCACCGACGAGATCAAGGAGTCGATCCGAAAGGTGGGCGCCGAGGCGGACGTCATTCTGATCGAGATCGGCGGCACCGTGGGCGACATCGAGTCGCTCCCCTTCCTCGAGGCGATCCGCCAGTTCCGCCAGGAAGCGGGGCGCGGCAACGCCGTCAACGTGCACCTGACGCTGGTGCCCTACATCCGGGCCTCCGATGAGCTGAAGACCAAGCCCACGCAGCACTCGGTCAAGGAGCTGCTCTCGATCGGGATCCAGCCGGACGTGCTGCTCTGCCGCACCGAGCGGCCGCTGCCGGACGACGTCAAGAAGAAGATCTCCCTCTTCTGCAACGTGCCGGTCGAGGCCGTCATCACGGCCAAGGATGTCTCCTCGATCTACGAGGTTCCGCTGCGCTTCGCCGCCGAGGGGCTGGACGAGATCCTGCTCGACCAGTTGAACCTCCCGCACTACGACCGCGACCTCTCCAAGTGGGAGAGCCTCGTCAATCGCATCAAGAAGCCCTCCGGCGAGGTGGACATCGCGGTGGTGGGCAAGTATGTGGACTACGGCGACTCCTACAAGTCCTTGAACGAGGCGCTCGCCCACGGCGGCATCGCCAACGCCGTGAAGGTCAACCTGCGGTACGTCGACTCGGAGACCCTCGAGAACGAGTCGTACCCCGACACGCTCGCGAGCGCGGACGCGATCCTCGTGCCGGGCGGGTTCGGCAAGCGCGGCGTGGAGGGGATGATGCGGGCGATCCAGTACGCCCGCGAGAAGAAGGTGCCGTACTTCGGGATCTGTCTGGGGCTCCAGACCGCGGTCATCGAGTTCGCCCGGCACGTGGCCGGCCTCGAAGGAGCCAACTCGACGGAGTTCGACGAGGACCCGAAGCACAAGGTGATCTTCAAGCTGCGCGACCTGATCGGGGTGGAGGCGCTCGGGGGCACGATGCGCCTGGGCAAGTACCCGTGCGAGCTCGCCGCGGGGTCTCTCGCCGCGCGCGCCTACGGGGCCGCCGCCATCTCGGAGCGGCACCGCCACCGCTACGAGGTGAACCAGGAGTATCTGGCCGCGCTGCGCGAGGCCGGCATGTCCTTCGCGGGAATGTCGCCCGACCGCAAGTTCGTGGAGATCATCGAGCTGCACGACGACCACCCGTGGTTCCTCGGCTGCCAGTTCCATCCGGAGCTGAAGTCGAAGCCCTTCGCCTGCCACCCGCTCTTCAAGGACTTCATCCGCGCGGCCAAGGCACACCGGGCGGTCCGGGCGGCCGAGACGGAGGAGCGCCGCGTCGCGGCGGCCGTGGATTCGGATCCGGAGTTCTCCTGACCGGCGTCCGCGCCGTCCCGATCGCGCCCGGCTACACGATCGGCGGAGGGTCTCCCCCGCTCTTCCTCGCAGGACCGTGCGTCATCGAGTCGCTCGAGCACTCCCTCGCGATGGCGCGGCGCTTGAAGGCGATCGGGGAGGAGACGGGCGCCAAGATCGTCTTCAAGTCCTCCTTCGACAAGGCGAACCGCTCCTCCAAGGATTCCTTTCGGGGGCCGGGCTTCCGGAAGGGCCTCGAGATCCTCGCCGAGGTCAAGGCGCAGACGGGACTCCCCGTCCTCTCCGACATCCACGAGCCCGGCCAGGCGCCGGAAGCGGCCAGAGTCCTCGACGTGCTCCAGATCCCGGCCTTCCTCTGCCGCCAGACGGACCTCGTCGTCGCGGCGGCCTCGACCGGCAAACCCGTCCAGATCAAGAAGGGGCAGTTCCTCGCCCCCGACGACATGGGCAGCGTCGTCGAGAAGTGCCTGGCCGCGGGCAACGAGAAGATCCTGCTCTGCGAGCGCGGGACCTCCTTCGGCTACCACAACCTGGTCGTGGACATGCGCTCCTTGCCCATGATGCGCGCGCTCGGCTTTCCCGTGGTCTACGACGCGACACACTCCCTGCAGCTTCCGGGCGGCGGCAGGGAGACCGGGGGCCTGAAGCAGTACGCGCCGGCGCTGGCCCGCGCGGCAGCCGCCACCGGCGCCGTGGACGGGTTTTTCCTCGAGGTTCACGACAACCCGGATCAGGCCCTCTCGGACCGCGCGACCCAGCTCGACGTACGGGTCGTGCCCGAGCTGATCCGTTCGGTTCTGGCGATCAGCGCCCTGCTCCAGGGCTCTCCCTAGTCCGGGCGGTCCGGAGTCGGGGTTCCGGAAGCGAGACTTCAGGGCATCGGTCTCAGGCTCACCTCGCGTGTGAACTGCGTCCCGATGAACTTCCTCATCGAGAACCGCACGGAGGACTGCTCCTGCTGCTTCGCAGGATCCTCGGTCTTCCAGTGCTTCGACTGGATGGCCTTGTTC
>JBOGJK010000263.1:0-1933 GCA_050745345.1 Thermoanaerobaculia bacterium | reverse complement strand
GGAGTCGCCTGGGCGCAGCTGCGAGACGTCTCCCGGCAGGCTCTTCAGCTCGAAAACGATCTCGGGGTAGCGGTCCGTTTCCAGAATCTTGTCGCGCATCGTGCGGTCGCGGCGCCGGTTGCCGGTGACCATGGAAGCCGCCGGCACGACGATGCGACCAAGCCAACCGCCGGGGACCGCCGCGTCTGTTTCGATCGAACCGTGGAAAACCGGCGCGATCCCCCGCACGATGTGGAGCGTCGCCGGTAGCTCCCAGCGCAGCGAGGACCCTGCGACCTCGAGCCTGTAGCGCGAGGGCCGGGCCGGGGCCTCCTGCCTCGGAACGGCGGAGGGCGCAAGAGAAGCGAGAAGGAGCGCGAGCAGAAGTCTCATGAACGAAGCACAAACAGGAAGTCGCCCACGTTTGTTCCGGTCGGGCCGGTGACGACGAGGTCCCGGAGGCGCGCGAAAAAAGGCTCCGTATCGTGCCGGCGCAGGCTATTCGTTGGATCGAGGCCGATGCGGCGCGCCCGCGGGATCGTTCGGCCATCCACCACTGCGCCGGCGCCGCGCGAGCTGCCGTCCTTCCCGTCGGAGCCCACCGCCAGCAACGCCAGGCCGGAAACGTTCTCGATCGAGAGCGCGGCGGCGAGAGCGACCTCGAGGTTGCGACCTCCCTTTCCGGCCGTTTGGCCGAGCGCCACGGTCGTCTCGCCTCCGGCGAGGAGGACCTCGCCCGGCGCGAGCCGCTTCGCGCGGCGCGCCAGCAGATTCCCGACCTCTCGGGCCTCGCCCTCGAGACGGCGCCTCCGGATTCGAGGGGTCAGACCGAGCCTGCGCGCCTCTGCCGCGGCGGCGGCGAGCCCCGCGCGGTTGGACGCCACGACGCGCGTGACGTCTCCGCGGCGACCGCGAACCGTCGGTCCCGAACCGACCAGAGACGGGCGATCGCCGGGCACGTCCGACACGACGAGAGTCACGAGGCGGGCGCGTGTCGCCCGCCCGAGCCGTCCGCCTTTGACGGCCGAGAGCGAAGTCCGGAGCCGGTTGACCTCCGCGATCGGGGCGCCGGAGCGCACGAGCTTGCCGACCGCGCGCCGCTTCTCGGAAAGCCCGACGCCGCGGCGCGGCAGACACAGGAGCGAGGAGGCGCCGCCGGAGACGAGGCAGAGCAGTACGTCCTGCGCGCCGAAGCTGGAGAAGAAGCGGAGCGCCGCGCGCGCGGCCCGGACGCTCGACACGTCGGGCTCCGGGTGGGCGGAAAAGAGGACGGTCGCTCCCGGCCATCTCACGCCCGGATAACCGCTCGGGACGACGAGAAGGCCGGCGCGGCCCGGCCGCCACGCGGCCCGGAACATCCCGACGGCCGCCTTCCCGGCCGCGAAGACGCCGACCCGCCGGGCGCCGCGGAGCGCCCGGGCGACCTCCGGGACCGAGAGCGCCGCCGCGACGGCCCGACGCGGATCCACGGCTTCGAGCGCGGCCCGGTGGAGGCTCCGCAAAAGGCGGAACGCCTGCGAGTCGTACAACCGAACGTCCAGTTTCCCCGTATATGATCGTGTGTCCCGGCTCTTCCGGGACTATCGAAAGAAGGAGTCAGCATGAAGAAACTCGTTTCGCGCGCTCTTGTAACGGCCCTGGTCTTGGGCCTCGCTTCCTTCGCGTTCGCCGGCGACATGACGGAAGGCTCTTGGACCGGATGGGTCACCGACAGCGGCTGCGGAGCCAAGGGAGCCAAGGCCGAGCACGCCGACTGCGCCCACAAGTGCGTCAAGGAGAAAGGGGCCAAGTACGCCCTCTACAACGCCTCCGACAAGACCGTCTGGGTGCTGTCGAACCAGGAGGAGGCGGGCAAGATGGCGGGCAAGGAAGTGACGGTCAAGGGGAAGGCCGACAAGGAGAAGATGACGATCGAGGTCTCCTCGATGGAGCCGGCCGCGAAGTAGCCCGACTC
>JBOGJK010000262.1:0-2113 GCA_050745345.1 Thermoanaerobaculia bacterium | reverse complement strand
ACGCGAGGCCGCTACGGAGGACCTGGCCGCCGGAAAGACACTCTACGAAGAGTTCTGCTCCCAGTGTCACGGGGAGGAAGGCGACGGGCAGGGCGCGATGGCCGACCTGCTCGCCCCCCGCCCGCGCGACTTCACGCGGGGCATCTACAAGATCCGTCGGACGCCGCAGGGCGGGCTGCCGACCGACGACGACCTGTTCCGGATCGTCGCCAACGGCATGCCGGGCAGCTCCATGCCCGCCTGGCGAGGTCTTCTGAGCGACGCGCAATTGTGGCAGCTGGTGGACTACATCAAGAGCTTCAGCCCGGACTTCGTGGACTACCCCGCGGAGAAGCAGTTCCTGCTCGATGGTCAGCCCGATCCCACGCCCGAGAGCCTCGAGCGCGGCGCCCAGGTCTACCAGAAGGCGGAGTGCGCCAAGTGCCACGGCGACGGCGGACGCGGGAACGGCCCATCGGCGGCGGAGCTCGAGGACGAATGGGCGTTCCGGATCTACCCCGCCGATCTGACCCAGCCTTGGACGCTCCGCGGAGGCGCTTCCGTGGCGGACCTCTTCCGGACGCTCACCACCGGAATGAACGGGACCCCCATGCCGTCCTTCTCGGATGCATGGAGCGCGGAGGACCTGTGGCACCTCGCCAACTACGTCCACAGTCTCGGTCGCGAGCCGATCTGGGGGGAGATCGTCCGGGCCCGAAAGACCGCTGCCCTCCCCGACTATCCCTTCGCTCCGGCCTGGGACCAGGCCCCACCGCTCGACGTCCGCCTCGCGGGCCAGATCACGCAGGAGCCCCGCTTGTTCAATCCCTCGGTCCAGAGCCTGACCATTCAGGCCCTCTTCGACGAGCAGGAGCTGGCGCTCCTCCTGACCTGGAACGACCGGTTCGAGAACCAGGGAGAAGAGGAGCCCAGCGACCGGGTGTCCGTCTTCTTCCCGGCGCAGACCGAGGAGGGAGCCAAGCCCTATTTCCTGATGGGGGACCGCAAGCGCCCGATCGACGGCTGGCAGTGGACCGCCGGCGGCGCAACGGAGACCTTCCTCGCCCGCGGCATGGACGCGGTGACTCCGCGTAGTTCGCCGGTGAAGGGCGCTGGCGAATATCGAGACGGGCAGTTCCGGGTGGTCCTCCGGCGGAGCCTCCGGGCAGCCGGGGACAACGAGGTCGAGTTCTCCCTCGGCCGAATGATTCCGATCGCCTGGAACGTGTGGGACGGCGAGAACCTGGAGGACGGCAAGCGGCGCGCGATCTCGCGCTGGTACTACCTGCTGCTCGAGCCCGAGACTCCCTGGACGACTTGGCTCTGGCCCCTCTTCGTCGTCCTCCTGGCCGCCGGCGGCGAGGCGCTCGGGCTCCGTCGCCTCAGGCAGCATTGGGCAGGGCAGGAGACGGCCGCCTGGGCGGTCCGGGAGGATTCGAAGGTGCAGACGTGACGCGCACCCGGTCGATTCGATGAAGCACGTCGATGTCGTCGTCGCCGGCGGCGGGCTCTCCGGCCTGGCGGTTGCCGAAGCGATCCTGCGACGCGCACCGGAGACCCGCCTTCTGTGTCTGGAAGCACGCGAGCGGACCGGCGGCTGCATTCGAACCATCAGACGCGACGGCTTCGTGATGGAGGCGGGACCCGCGGGCTTCCTCGACCGGACGGGTGCGATACGGCGACTCGCCTCCGCGCTCGGCATGCAAGACCAGCTCATCCTGTCGAACGATGGGGACCAGGTCCGATGGGTCCGGAGGCGCGGCCAGCTGCATCGGTATCCAGCTTCGGTCGGCAGCTTCCTGCGCAGCGATCTGCTGAGCGCGCGCGGCAAGCTGCGCATGCTTCTCGAGCCGTTCCAGCCGGCCCACGAGGCCGAGGAAACGGTCGACGCCTTCGCAACCCGCCGACTGGGTCGCGAGGCCGCACGGGTACTCGTCGATCCCATCGTTTCCGGAATCTACGCCGCGGATGCGGCGCAGGTGAGCCTTCAGGCGTCGTTGCCCGAGCTGGCCGCCCTCGCGCGCAGCAAGCGCTCGTTGCTGACCACGTTTTTTCGTTCGACCGGAAGGGTCAATCCCCTGATCTCCTTCCGCGATGGTTGTGAGCAGCTCATCGACGAGTTGCGGCTCCGGGT
>JBOGJK010000261.1:0-4621 GCA_050745345.1 Thermoanaerobaculia bacterium | reverse complement strand
TCGTACAGGTGCGCCTCCACAAACTGCAGGACCGTGACCCGCTCGGCCTTCGGCGTCCGCAACGCCTCCAGCCCCTCGGCCGCGTTCTCCCGATTGCGCGTCAGTCGCTTCAGCTCCCGCTTCGCGTCCTCCAGGTCCGCCGTCTTCGCCGAGACGACGTACTCCCGACCGTCCGCGCGGTAGGCGACATACAGGTTCGCCGAAACGCGCAGGCCGTTCTTGATCCGGTAGAACACCGACCCCTCGCCGCGATCGCCGCTCCAGAGCGTTTCCCTGGCCGTCTGCCTAGTCTTCATGTCTTGCTCCCCTTCTTCTTCTTGGTCCGACGCGCAGAGAGCGGAGTCTTTGTCGCCTCCGTGCTGCCGCGCCGGCCCTTCGGTGTGTAGGCGTACTCCTCGGCCTCGGACTTGAACGTCGCCATGAAGCGCGCCGAGAGCGTCTCCGCTATCACGTCCGCCAGAGACTTGCGCTCCATCGCCGCGATGACCTTCGCCGCCTCCCATAGCTTGTCGGGAATCTTGATGCTCGTTTTGACCATCGGACCTCCTTGATATCAGCGTATCAAGAGATACCGTTGGCCGCAAGCCGGTCCTGCCTGATCCGCTCAAGCTCAGCCCGGCTGTACCGGAGCCGACGCTCGCCCGGCCGCGAGAGCAGCGCCTTGCGGTAGTCCAAGCGCCGGCGGAAGGTGCTCGCGGGCTCCCCCATCAGGGCAGCGGCGGCCGCCAGGGGCAGGGCCTCGTCTGCCGCCGAGGCGGGAGGCCCCAGCGCGCCCCCGAGCGCCTCCTCGAGGCCGGCAAGCTCGCGCAGTAGCGCGGCCCGGCGAGCGAAGAGGGCGGGGAGATCAGTCATGGGCTCGCTGACACCCTCGCTGACAGCCCCTGCAAGCCCTTGAGCCCGCACGGCCCCTCAGCAGGCAACGGGTGATACACCCGTCGGCGGCCCGTTAGCAGCGAGCCGGCCAGGCGGGGCAGGGCGGCCCTCGAGCCGGCCGCTCTGAGGCCGGGGCAGGCCGCTCCCTGTGTCGCCCGGCGTCGGGCTGTGGATTCGCACGGGAATCGAGAGGTGGCGAAGCGGGTAGAAAACTCCGAGTCGATTTCTGTCCCTGAGTGCCTCCCAGTGCCTCCCAGTGCCTCCCGCAGTGACTCCCGGAGGCGGTGCTCTGAGTGCCTCCCGCCCGGGGGGGTATGTAATACCCCCCGGGAGGCACTGAGCACGGGCGTCGGGAGCCCACCACGGCGCTCGCGTTTGGGAGGCACTGGAGGGCGCATCACTTTTTCAGCCTCCAGAGCTTCGACCGATGCGGCCCCGAGGTCCACTGCGCGACGCCCTGCGCCTCTAGGCCGTCGAGGGCGTCATCGACGCGTGCCCACTTGCCACTGACCCGCTCGTGGATCTCGCGGCCGCGGAGATCCGGGTGCTTCGTCCGGAGCGCGACGATCCGGTCGGCGATCTTCCCGAGCTCCTGCTCTATGCGGCGATCCTCCTGCTGCGTCTGCTCCTGTTCGGCGACGGCGGCATCGATCTCAAAAAGCCTCGTCGTGGTCAGGTCGAGCCGGAGGCCGAAGAAGGGCTTTTCGCCACCGAGCTTCGACTTCACGACGGACGCCTGACCGTACTCCGGCGCCTTGCGCGGGTCGCCCCCGAGGTGGACGATCAGGGAGGAGAAGAAGCCAATCTTCCCGGACTCCGCGCCGGCGGCGATCGGGCGCGAGCGGTCCTTAGCCCTCTTCGCGGCGAAAGAAGCGGTATTGACCTGGGAGCAGGCGAGGACGAGGCTCGGGACGGGGCCGGCGGTTGCCTTGCGGATCGCTCGGACGTTGGCGATAACGCGATGCCGCTCATCGAGATCATCCGCGTCCTCGTTTGCCCGGCACTCCTGGAGCGAGTCGAACATGTAGATGTGCGGCAGCTCGGGCTCGATCTGCTCAGCCGCGGTGATGACGCTCTCAACCGTGGTCTTCTCGTCGGTGTCGTCGGGCAGGAAGATCCGGCGGTCGCCCGCTTTCTTCAGCGCCTCGACTTCGGAGGGATCGCGTTCCTCCAGCTTCTGCGGGTCCAGGCCGAGGAGCGCCCCGAGGCGGATCTCGGTCGCCTCCCGGCCGTGGTCCGGCGTGAACGCGACGGCGACGACATCGTTCTCCGTCGCGATCTTCACGAGGATCTGGAGCGCGAGGCCGGTCTTGCCGGAGTCTGGCTCGCCCTGGAAGACCACCGCGGCCCCGGTCGGCAATCCGCCGCGCCGGGACACGCGATCGAGCGCCGGAATTCCAGTCGGGAACGCTGCTTTCGGCAGCGGCGAGGCGGCAAGACCTTCGCCAGGGCGAACCCAGCCATCAAGACCGCGGGTAGCTCCCGCGCCGGCATTGTTCTGGAGGTCAAGGACGGCCTTCGCCTCCCCGAGCAGCGCCTCCGCGCTCTTCTCCTGCGAGGCGGCATCGCGCGCGAGCTTCTGGCCGGCCTGGATCAGCTGGCGCCGCGTGGACTTTTCCTTCACGATCCGGGCGTAGTACTCGACGTTGAATACGTCGGGCACGTTGTCCACGAGCGAGGAGATGTAGGCGGCCCCGCCCGCCTTCTCGATCAGTCCCGCGCGGGCGCATTCGTCCTTCAGCGTGAGGATGTCGATCGGGGCAGCCCGGCGCGACAGGTCGAGCATCGTGCTGTAGATGCGGCGATGCGTCTCCGGGAAGAAATCGTCCTCACCGAGGATCGGGACGACGAGCGCGAGCGCGTTGGGGTCGAGCATGATCGCGCCCAAGACAGCGCGCTCCGCCTCGAGATTCTGCGGTTCGCCGTGGGGCTCGACGAGGGCCGGCTTGGCGCTCATGCGGCGCGCTCTTCAAGTTCGCGTAGGGCTTGCTCGATTGCGCTGGCCGCTTCGAACATCCGGCGGAGAACACTTCGGAGAACCGCGACCTGATGCTCGTGCGAGCCTCGGACGTGATGAAGAAGACGCGAGGCGCCGGCGGCCCGACTCGCGGCGATCGCGACGTGGCCGCCCGGGTGTAGAATCGCGGGGTCGAGTTCTCTTGACGCGCCCCGTTCCAGCGGGGCGTTTCCGTTTCCGTTCATCGCTCGCCCGCCTCACGCTCGCGGACGTAGCGCGCGATCGTCTCTTCAAAGACAGCTTTCGCGGTCCTCCCTTCGCGGGCGAGTACTGACCGGAAGGCCCGCCAGAGAGGGCGGTCAGTGCGAAAGATGTAGGTGTGGCGCCGCGGTGGATCTAAGGCCGGCGTGATTGGAAGTCGGGGTTGAGCCATCTTCGAGTCCTCCATACAAAGGGCCGATGCCTTTGTCGGAGCACTCGGGATCAACCCCCGGGATCAACCCGGTTGCGTGCTCGTCCGATTCCTTGGTCGGAGCGGCCCGGGATCAATCCCTGGATCCCGGGTGAGCCCGCTCGTCCGTTTCCTTCGCCCGACCTGCCGGTCATCCGGGAAGATCGAGCAACCTGAGTTTAGCATATCTGGGACATCTTCCGCTCACGCTAACCGCCGGTTAGCTTGGGGCCTATGTCAGATCGCACTTTCGGCGTCAGGGTTCCCGGGGAGTTGGCCATTCAACTCGAGAAGCTGTCCGCCGACAGGTCGATCTCCGAAGTTCTTCGTGAGGCGATCGCGAGGGGCATCGGTGCGTCCGGCGTGGGCGCCGGGGGGGCCGTCTCCTCCTCCTCTGCGCCCGCCCCTTCTTCTTCAAACGGAGGGGGAGGCGGGGCGGTCGTCGCGATGCCACCGCTCGAGCCAGCCTCGCCTCTCCCGGGAGGTGACGAAGAGGCGGCTCTCGTCGCCGAGCTGCTCGAGCTGGTCGAGAAAGGCGCGCCCGCGCGGCAACGCGCCAGCCTGGAGAAAGTTCTCGCGACTCTTGACGTGCTCGCCCCCCAGGATGCGGCCACGCTGCTCGAGGCGCGCAAGCTCGTCAGTTTCGACAAGGACGGCACGGCGCTGGTCATGATCGACGGCGAGGCCCGGCCGCTCGATGCGAAGAGCGTCTCGAAAGTCGTCGGCCCGCATCTGATGCGCAGCCACGGCGTTCCCGGCAGCGGCGGCCCGCGCTCGGTCGCCGTGGTCTCATCTGAAACCAAGTCGCTCGACCTTGAACGGGCGAAGACGGCTCACGACTACTTCGTAAGAAACAGGACGGCAATCATGGCCGAGCTTCGCCGCCGACAAGGAAGAGAAGAATGGTGAGTAGAGCGGAACTCTTGCGCCAAGCCATCCAGACGATCAAGCTGAGCGTAGGCGGCCCCGTCGCCGCGCCAGCGCCGAAGCCGGCGCCAGACAAGCCGACGATGGTGAACGGCGTTATCGACTGGGGCGAGTCGCCGATGCTCCGCCCGCGCGGCGCCCAGCTGGATTCGATCCTCGATGCGCTCCCGCTCGACGATCGCGGCAAGAAATTTTCGCCCGACCTGGCGCTTGCGAATCGCGCCGGCTACGCGCGACGGCACAAGGCGAGCTGGGACTCGTATCTCCACGCTGTGGAGTCGGAGAAACTCCGACTGACTGAAGAGCTGGAGGCCGAGCAGCGGCGACAGGACATGCTCGCGCACGTTGCGCGCCGCGAGGCGCAAGCGGCCGAGAAGAGACAGCAGGATGTTGCCGCCGATGCAGCAGCAGCG
>JBOGJK010000260.1:0-5600 GCA_050745345.1 Thermoanaerobaculia bacterium | reverse complement strand
ACTTCATCCACACCGAGGAGAAGCTGCAGGCGGTCGAGCTGGGCCGGCGCCTGCTCGACCGCGAGCTGAAGAAGTTCCGCAGAAGCCTGAAGAAGCTCGAGCACCAGGGGGCGCTGGAGAGGGAGCTCTCCCACTGGGGTTTCTCGCGCCCAGAGGACCTGTACGCCGCGGTCGGCTACGGAAAGGTTCCCCCGAAGAGCGCCCTCGAGCGTTTCGTGCCCGCCGAAGAGCTCGCGCGGGAGGCCGAGGGAGGCAGGCGCGAGAGCGCCGTGTCGCGGGTCGTCCGGAAGATCCTCCCCTTCAGCGCTCCCGACATCGTCGTGGTGGGACACAACGACCTGATGGCCACGCTGGCAAAGTGCTGCAGTCCCGTGCCGGGCGAGCCGATCGTGGGCTACATCACCCGGGGCCGGGGGGTCTCCGTCCATTCGCAGACCTGCCCCAACGTGGGCAACCTGCTCTACGACCCGGAGCGGCAGATCGACGTCGCCTGGGCGGGGGAGAAGAAGGCGACCTACGCGATCGAGCTCGAGGTCGTGGTCGAGGACCGGCCGGGCCTGCTCGCCGACCTGACGAAGGCGATCGCGGGGGAGGGGTCCAACATCCGCCGGATCGAGGCGCGCTCCGACGAGGTGCGCAAAGGCTACGTATCGGTGGCCCTGGAGACCTCCGACGTGAGGCACCTGGAGAAGATCCTCGCTCGCCTGCGCGCCGTGGCGGGCGTGCGCGAGGTCATCCGCAAGTACAACGTTCCAAAGGCGGGAGAGAGAGGCTAGGCCGGGAGACGGAAGACGAACCGAGCGGCCAGGCTCTCCTTCGTCTCCCGTCTACCGTCTCCCGTCTCCCGTCTCCCGTCTACCGTCTACGGTCTCCCGATTCAGGCCCGCGGGCGCGGGGCGCGGGCTTGACCACCTTCCCGGACCGGATGCAGCGCGTGCAGGCGCGCGCGCGGCGGGTGATGCCTCCGACGACCGCGTGTACGGACTTCAGGTTCAGGTGCCACTTCCGGCTCGTCACGTTGTGAGCGTGGCTGATGCGGCGGCCGGTGACCGGAGTCTTCCCACAGAACTGGCAGTGCTGGGCCATGGTGCCTTCCTCGAGCCGCCGCGGGCCTGTCTGCCGCGGCGAAAGGGCGAGATCCTACACGTGTACGCGATCGCGGGGCAAGCGAAAAGCGCCTCCGATCCGGATTCGCGTAGCCGGTTGTCGCCCGACGACGACTGTCACGGAACCGAGCAATCCCCAAAAACCTGTTCCCTCGGGCAGGGGCTCGGGGCGGCCTAAGTCGTTGCCTGGCGGAACCTTTTGAATGTCTAAGCTCTTGACTGCGGTAAATCCTTCTGTTAACTTGGCGGACAGCCGAAATAACCAAAGGTCAAAGCCCTAAACCGCTGTAATTTTTTCGGTGGGGTAACGTGCTGTTCAGGAAAACGAAGAATCTGGTTGGCCTGGACATCGGCTCCTCGGCCGTCAAGCTCGTCGAGCTGAAGGACGCCAAGGGGGGCGGCTACAGGCTCGTCAAGACCGGGCTGGAGACCCTGTCGCCGGAAGCCATCGTGGACGGGGCGATCATGGACGCCTCCCTGGTCGTCGACACGGTCAACCGGATCATCGCCTCGTTAAACGTGCGTAACAGCGACTTCGGAACGTCGCTCTCGGGCCACTCGGTCATCATCAAGAAGATCTCCCTGCCCGCCAGGTCGGCCGAGGAGCTGGCCGAGTCGATCCGCTGGGAGGCCGAGCAGTACGTCCCCTTCGACATCAACGACGTGAACCTGGACTACGTCGTCCTGGAGGGAGGGGCCGGTGACACCATGGACGTGCTCCTGGTCGCCGTCAAGAAGGACAAGATCTCCGACTACACGAGCGTCATCACCCAGGTGGGCAAGACCCCCATGCTCGTGGACGTGGACGCCTTCGCGCTCCAGAACGCCTTCGAGGCCAACTACCCGATCGAGCCGGGCCGGGTCGTGGCGCTCGTGAACATCGGCGCGTCGGTAACCAACGTCAATGTCCTGTCGGGCTCGAACACGATCTTCTGGCGCGACATCTCCTTCGGGGGCAACCAGTACACCGACGCCATCCAGAAGCAGCTCTCCCTCTCCTTCGACCAGGCGGAGGCCCTCAAGAAAGGGGAGGCTTCGGAGAGCCACTCGGTCTCCGATGTCCTGCCGATCCTGCGCTCGGTCTCCGACGACCTTGCCCAGGAGCTGCAGAAGACCTTCGATTTTTTCATCGCGACGACCTCCACCGAGAAGATCGACCAGCTCTTCGTCGCGGGCGGCTCCTCCCGCGTGGTCAACCTCGACGCCCAGCTGAAGGAGCGCTTCGGGATCCCGGTCGAGATCATGAATCCCTTCCGCCAGATCGACACGGGCGGCGCCTCCGTCTCCTCCGAGTGGCTGACGGACAACGCGCCCAGTCTGGCCGTGGCGGTGGGTCTCGCGATCCGCCACGTCGGAGACGAAGTCGCGTGATTCGCATCAACCTGCTTTCCGAGGCCCGGGCCGCGGCCGCCCGCCGCAAGGCGCCGGCGATGCCGACGGGGGCCAAGCTCAACAACATGCTCTTCCTCGGCGGGATCCTCGCCGGGGTCGCTTACATCGCGATCATGGGACTCGTGCTGACTTCCAAGCGCCGGCACCTCGACCAGGAGATCGGCAAGGCGCGCCTGGAGGCGGAGCGCCTGAGGTCGATCATCGAGGAGGTCAAGGGCTACGAGGAGAAGAAGTCGAGCCTCGAGGCGAAGATCAAGCTGATCAACGACCTGAAGACGAACCAGAAGGGGCCGGTCCGGCTCATGGACGAGATCTCCAAGGCCCTGCCCGACCTGGTCTGGCTGACCAGCCTGGACGTCGGGGGAAACCAGATCACGATGCGGGGCCGCACGCTCTCACCCAACGCCGTCTCGACGTACCTGGAGAACCTGAAGAAGAGCCCCTTCTTCGCGGAGCCGGTCTTCCGAAACCTCCAGCAGGAGGGGGCCACGACGGGGCTCTACGTCTGGGAGATGGCCCTGACCTTCATTCCCTCGACGGCGCTCACGGGCGCGCCGGCGGGCGGGGCCGCGGCGGCCCCTGCGGCGCCCGCTCCGGGCCGGGCTTCGGGGACGTAGCGCCATGGCTCTGGAGTTGAAGCTCGAAGAGAAGAAGTGGACCTTCGCGGTCGGTGTCGGCCTGGGCATCGGCATCGCGCTCGCCGCGGCGGTCCACTACGCCTGGTTCCGGACCATCAATGTCGACATCAACAACAAGCGCGCGGAGCTCGTGCAGCTCCAGCAGGAGATCGAGAAGGGGCGGGCCGCCGAGCGCAAGCTCGCGCAGTTCCGCGAGGAGGTCAAGCGGCTGGAGCTCGAGCTCTCCAAGCTCCTCCAGATCCTCCCCTCCAAGCGCAACACCGAGGAGCTGATCAAACGAATCGAGGCGCTGACCCGGCAGGGAGACTTCACGTTGAAGAAGTTCACGCCTGGGGACTTCGTCCCGAAGGAGTTCTACGCCGAGTGGCCGATCGACATCGTCGTCGACGGCACGTACCACAACCTGGCCCTCTTCTTCGACCGGATGAGCCGTTTCTCGCGAATCATCAACGTCGAAGACATGAGGATCGGCTCCCTCGACAACGTGCCCGGCAAGTCGATCGCCGCCAGTTTCCAGGCGAAGACCTTCGTCTATACCGGCGACGAGCCGGGCGCCGGAGGACCCGGCGCGACCGCTCCGCCGGTCGGCCGTCCGGCGACGACCGCCCGGGGACTGAAGGCGCGGGCCGAGGGGAGGGGAGTGGAGTGAAGCGACTTCTGGCACTCCTCGCTCTTCTGGCGGCCGCGGGGTCGGCTGCCGGCCAGGCGCCCGCCGCCTCCTCGCCCCCCGCCCCGGCTCACGCGGCGCCCCAGACGGGAGAAGCGCTGCTCGAGCAGGAAGAGTCGGCGCTGGCGGGTCGCTCCTACACCTACGACCCCGCCGGAAGGCGCGACCCGTTCCGGTCGCTGCTGGTGCGGCCCGAGCAGCGCGCCGCCGGCTCGCGGCCTCCGGGCATCGCGGGCATCGCGGTCGACGACATCGTGCTGCAGGGGATCTGGAAGACGCAGGCGGGATACGCAGCCCAGATCCGCGGCTCGGACAACAAGAGCTACCTGCTGCGCGCGGGGGACCTTCTCTGGGACGGCGAGGTGACGCGGATCGCGCCCAACGAGGTCACGTTCCGGCAGAACCTGAACGATCCGCAGAGCGTGAAACCGTTTCGGGACTTGACCAAACAGTTGAATGCGGCGATCAAGCAGTGATCCCGGATCGGGATTGGCGAGCAGCCCAACGGGAGGAATGATGCGAAGAGCATTGAGAGGCATCGCGATGGCGTTCGCGGCCGTTTCGGCGGCTGCGGCGTTAGGGTGCGCCACGGCGCGGCACCACGACGCGACGGGGGCGACCGCCCCGGCCACGGCGGCCTCCTCCGAATCGCCGGCGGCCAACCCCTCCCCGGCCAAGGGCCGGATCGAGCAGGCCTCCTTCACCGAGGACTCCGACGGCGCGCGCCTCGTGCTCTCCGCCGACGCCCCGATCCTCTACACGGCCTACGAGCCGCGCCCCGACCTGCTCGTGCTCGACCTGCCCGGCCTGGCGGTCGCCGACAGCTTCGCCGCGCCGCCAGCCTCCGGGCAACTCGTCAAGTCGGTGCGTTTCGAGCCGGTCACCGAGCTGGGCAAGAGCCTGACTCGGGTTTCGATCGAGCATGAGCCGGGTGGCCGGTACGACGTGCGCACCCTCGGCCAGGGCCTGGCCGTGGCCTTCGAGGGCGCTCCGGCCGCCTCCGCCGCGGCGCAAGAGCCACTGCCGGCGGCTCTCCCCGTGGAATCCGTGGCCGCCGCCGAGCTGCCGCCCCCCGCGCCCGCCCCGATTCCGGCGGCGCGAATCGAGATCGGCCACACGCTCGAGGAAGTCACGGCTCACCCCTCGCAGGAGGGGGTCGAGGTGGCCCTGCTCGGAGACGGCGCGCTCGCGGCCAAGGACTTCGTGCTCTCCAACCCGCCGCGCATCGTCGTGGACCTGCCCGGCGTCAAGAACGAGGTGCGCCGTCGCGTCGTACCGGTCGAGAGCGCGATGGTTTCGCGCGTCCGGATCTCGCAGTTTCAGACGCAGCCCGAGCTGGTCACGCGCATCGTGGTGGACCTGACGGCCCCGACCGCCTACTCGCTGCGGGCCGACGGAGAGCGGCTGTCGCTGCGGGTGGGGAGGGTGGAGGTCGCCGACGCGAGCCCGACAGCGCCCGCCCGCATGGCGGCGCCTCTCCTCTCTCCCGCACCGGCGCCGGCCGAGAAGCTCGTGCCCTCCGAGAGGCCGGTGGAGGCCGTCACGGCCTCCACCGTCCCCGCACCCTCCGGCGGTGAGGCGGAGCCGCCCGTCGAGCCGGCCCCTCCCGCCGCCGTGCCCGCGCCAGCCGAGCCGAAGCAGATCGAGCCGCCGAGTGTGACGCGGGTCGCCGAGCCCCCGCCCGAGGCGCGGTCCGTCGAAACCCCGGTCCCTGCGGACACTTCCCCCTCCGTGGCGGCTTCCCGCCCCGCCGCTGCGGCGCCTGCCGAAGCGACGAGCCCGCCGCCCGTCGTGACC
>JBOGJK010000259.1:0-4118 GCA_050745345.1 Thermoanaerobaculia bacterium | reverse complement strand
CTTCCGACCCGCTACGCCGCCCTCTATTCTTTCTTTCTCGAAGGCCTCGAGGCCGCCTCCGCGCGCCTGAAGAACTTCGTCGAGAAGGCAGGCCAGGCCACCCTGATCGGCGAAGTCTTCGACGACGCCGCCACGGGCCAGGGCCTCTTGAACTACTTCCTGCGCGCCTGGAGCTGCGGCGCGATCACCGAGCGCGAGGCAGTCGAGCAGAGCGGCCTGACCCTCCCGGAGCTGCGCGGCCGGTCGTTCGTGAAGATCCTCAAAGCGCGCCGCGGGGGGTGACCTCGCTGTCTAACGTCAGGCCTCATCGGACCATCCGATCGTTCTCCGCGTGCGTGCCTATCCAGAACCAGACGATCCCGTCTTCCGCATCGACCGCGAGTGCTCGATACGAGCGCCCGAACCGAACCGACCAGAAGCGGCCAATTCTCTTGAATTGAAATGAAGTGATGGATGATACGGGTCGGTCTTGAGGAGCTCGTATTTCTCGCGCGCGAGGGTCTGAACTCTGGCTGGAACCTTCTCGAGGCAGGCCCAGAACTCCGGCGAGGCGAAATGCTTCACATGCCCTTGGTCTCGCCTCGCTGATGCGCCGCCAGGGCTTCCGCGGCGAGACGGTCGAGCTTGCCCTTCTCGACGTCTCTCTCCATCTGCCGATCCCAGGCATCGGCATCGTAGGTCGCGAACCACTCGCGAAACGCCGCCAGCTCTGCCGGTGAGAGCTTCTCGACCTCGCGTTCGAGAGCCTCTACTTTGCTCATACTTCAAATGATACCAAGGCTCGGGGTCTCCTACTCGAAGCCGCTGAGCATCCTTTCAGGGCTCGACCATCCGTCAGACTGTTCAGTCGTCGCCAGCAGGATCTTCGACGACGCGGCCACCGGCCAGGGCCTCTTGAACTACTTCCTGCGCGCCTGGAACTGCGGGGCCATCACGGAGCAAGAGGTGGTCGAGAAGAGCGACCTTGCGCTCGAGGAGCTGCGGACGCGCTCCTTCGTGAAGATCCTGAAGGGGCGGAGGAGCTAGCGAAAAGTTCTGGGGAGCCTCGAGCGTATGGGACGACCATCGTCACCGGCTCGTAATTGGAACCTTGAAATCAGTATTCGGGTGTACTCGCCTCGTGTCCATTGAGGGCCTCGTCGAGCTATATCAGAATTGATATAGCTTCCCCCCGAGGCCGCGACGGAAGACTTGGCGCGACTCGATCCGCCGGGTGGAGAACGCGGGGCGGACGGGCTCAAGCTACGCGTCGGCTGCCGCACGGGATCTACGAGCGAGGAACGGGCTCGGCCGTGGGGCAGGAACCGACGGCCGCCCGAAGCAACAGCCGGGTTTCCAGCAGCACTGCGGGAGCCGACCACCGGAAGGACCCGGACTCGCGGCCCGGTCGACTTGACCCGGGGGCCTGAGGGGCATAGCGTTCGTTCGAACGCCGGAATCAGGTGTCACTTTCCACGAAAAAGGGCCACCCCTTGGCCACCATGGGACGACCCTCCCTTCAGGTCACGAGCTCGTCGCTGAGCCAACGCAAGCTCAACAGCCGTGGCTGCTTACTCCTTAGATGGGAGTCCTCGTCCCCCTGGTCCCTTCGGGTGGCTAACTAATCGCCTGGAATCATCGGAGCCCTCTCTTCCGAGACCCCAAGGTTCGCCATGCCTTGACGCTGGTGATCAACCGCCGCGAGCTGCATCGAGTCCTCAATTTGCCCGCAGATCTGCCCGTCTCCGATGTGTTCCTCACCGAGCGACAGTTCCGGGACGGCGAGCTGCCTGAACCGCTGCCCTACGATCCCGAGCAGGCGAAACGCTTACTCGACGAGTCCGGCTGGAGCGATACCGGCGGAGACGGACTGCGGTACCACGACGGCAAGCCGTTTCGCTTTGCGGCACTCGCCCCAACGGCCTTTCAGGGATTGGAGCAGGCGGCTGTTTATGTTCAAGCACAGCTCCGTCGAGTGGGTATCCAGATGGAGGTGCAGCACCTGGACTACGATGCTGCAAAACAGCGAGTGAGAGCTGGCGAATTAGAGGCGGCCTTCCTCATGACTCGTCTCGGCGGACAGAGCCGCCTTGCGCTCTTCGACAAGGACTCTCCCATCGGTTACCAGAATCCCAAGGTCATCGCACTCCTCAATGACGCAGCATCGAGCCTAGATCCGGACGAGACCGACCGCATTTATGGGGAGCTGAGGGCGATCTTCCAGACGGAGCTGCCCGTGACGCTTCTCTACCCGGCGACCTGGAGCATAGTGGCCCATCGCCGAGTGCGCGGCTTGAGCAGCCCCTGGCGGGCTGACCCCGTCTGGTACATGGAGGACCTGTGGCTAGAGGATCGGAGCCGCCAATGACTGAGGGAAGGATAGCCTCGCCCCGACTGGTCGACCGACGCCGATTCATGGAGCTGTGCGCTGGCTCTCTAGCTCTTGCCGCGGTGGGCTGCGGCCGACGTGAAGATCGAGCGCAGGCCGCCCATTCCAGCGTCACCGTTCTTTACCCGGGCGATCAGGAAGGGTCGCTCTGGACGGAGAGCCCATCGCAGTCTCTCGTTTTGCTTCCGCTGGTGGGCGGCAACGAAAAAGGAGAGCTGGAAGGTCGCCTCGCGGAGAGCTGGCAGCACTCCTCAGACTTTCGTACCTGGACGGTTCATCTGCGAAAGAACGTGCGGTGGCACGACGGAGTCCCGGTCACCGCCGGCGACATCAAGTTCACTCTCGACCTGTTGACTCATCCCGACGTCCACTACTACGCCCGCGGCGCCTTCACCATCGACGTGCTCGATGACAGCAGCTACACGATCACCTGTTACCACAAGGCGATCGGCAGTCCGCTCGACGACTGGACCGTCTACTACCCGCAACATCTGCTGGAGCGCCTCGACCCGAAGAAATACTGGGACTGGGAGTTCTGGAGGCATCCCGTGGGCGATGGCCCCTACCGATTCCTCCGCCGCGTGCCGAAGACAATGGTCGAGCTCGAGGCCAACCCGAACTACTACGCGGGCAAACCCAGGATCGAGCGGGTGGTGCTCAAATTCGGCGACCCTTCGGGAAGCGGAGCGGTGACCGAACTCCTGAGCGGAAACGTGGACGCGATCCCGTGGATGAATCGGGCGGGTCTTGCGAAGCTCCAGGGAGATCCCCGTTTCCGAGTATATGACTCCGTCTATCACGCGCGTGTGAAAGCCATCGCCTGGAACGAGCGCCGTCCGTTCTTCGCCGACCCGAAGATCCGGCGGGCGCTGACGCTCGCGATCAACCGCCGCGAGCTGCATCAACTTTTGAACTTCCCCGAATGGACGCCGATCTTCGACGTCCTTTTTACGAGGGACCAGTTGCGGCGCGGCGAACTTCCGCCGCCACTGCCCTACGATCCGAAACAGGCCAGCCGGCTGCTTGACGAAGCGGGCTGGCGTGCCCAGGCCGGGGACGGAGCGCGTCAGCGGGAGGGGAAGCCCTTCCGCTTCACGCTGCTCGTCTACACGATATCCGGGATGAATGAGGCGGCCATTTACGTCCAGGCAGCGCTCCGGCGACTGGGAATCCAGATGGATATCTCGACCATGGACGAGCAGGCGCAGCGTCAGCGAGTGGGAGCCGGCGACTTCGACGCGGCGATCTTCATCATGCCTGACGACGGGCCCTTCGGCCCTCGCGCGGTTTTTGGCGATCACTCATTGGTCGGTTACAAAAATCCCACTGTGATCGCCCTGCTCGACAAGGCGCAGGCGACCGCAAACCCCGAGGAGATTGATCGGATCCATCGGAAGCTGGCGCCGATCTTCCAGGCAGACCTGCCCGCAACGTTTCTCTACCCCGCCGTCTACGCCACGGTGGCCCATCGGCGGGTTCGGGGGTTGAGCAGTCCCTATCGCGCCAGTCCGGTCGGGGATATGGAGCACTTGTGGCTCGAGAACGAGACGCGGCAGTAGCAAGCACGGAGTCCAACGGACTACTCATAAGGAGAGGCGAAGAAGGAGTCCGACGATGATGCGTGACTTCGAAAACCCCTGTCTGATCCAGGACATCCCGGGCTTCACGCCGCAGATCGGCCGGCTGGTCGTGATGATGAACTACGCCCGAAACACGACGCTCGAGGCGGTCGAGGGCTTGACCCTCAGCC
>JBOGJK010000258.1:0-10244 GCA_050745345.1 Thermoanaerobaculia bacterium | reverse complement strand
GAGCTACATGTGGCACCGCCTTCCGTACGACAGGAAGATCCGGCCGGCCGGCGCGCCGGCTCCCGTGATCGGCGGCCGGCCGCCCGCTGCCGAGACGGTTCGGATCCCCGCGGGCCGTGCCACGCTCGGTGCGGCCAGAGACTCGATTCCCTTCGGCTGGGACAACGAATTCCCGCTGCTTTCCGTCGACGTGCCCGCCTTCGAGATCGATGTCCACAACGTCACCAACCGCGACTACCTCGAGTTCGTGGAGGCCGGCGGCTACGCGCGAGAGAACCTCTGGGACCCGGAGGATTGGCGCTGGCGCCGGGAGGAGCGGGTCGAGCACCCGACTTTCTGGGAGAGGGAGAACGGACGCTGGCTCTGGCGCGGGATGTGGGAGCGCGTCGCGCTGCCGGAGTCCTGGCCGGTCTACGTCTCGCAGGCCGAGGCCTCCGCCTACGCGCGCTGGAAGGGGAAGGGGCTGCCGACCGAAGCCGAGTTCCACCGCGCGGCGTACGGCACGCCGGAGGAGATCGAGCGCTCGTACCCGTGGGGCGAGGAGGAGCCGGACGCCTCTCGCGGCAACTTCGACTTCCAGCGCTCCGACCCGGTCCCCGTGGGGTCCTATCCCGCAGGGGCGAGCGCCTGGGGCATTCAGGACCTGGTCGGCAACGGATGGGAATGGACTTCCTCGGTCTTCGAGGGGTTCCCGGGCTTTACGCCGATGCCCTCCTATCCCGTCTACTCCACGGACTTCTTCGACGGCAGGCACTTCGTGATCAAGGGGGCCTCGCCCGTGACCGCGAAGGAGCTCGTGCGGCGCAGCTTCCGCAACTGGTTCCGCGGCAACTACCCGTACGTCTACGCGGCCTTCCGCTGCGTGAAGTCGTGACTCTGCCTCAGAGCGTCGCCGCGCCGCCGGAGGAGTCGGTTCGCGACTTCGCCCACGACGTGCGAAGGGACCTCCAGCTCTCCCCCCGCCAGCTCCAGTCGAAGTACCTCTACGACGCCCTGGGCTCCGCCCTCTTCGAGGCGATCTGTCTGCTCCCCTGGTACCGCATCGCGCGCGCCGAGGGGCGCCTGCTTTCGCGCTGGGGCCCGGAGATGGTCTCGGGGCTTCCCGGACCGGTCACGCTGGTGGAGCTCGGGTGCGGCAGTGGGGAGAAAGTCTCGATGATCGCCCGCGAGCTGCGCACGAGGCAACGCCCGATCGCGGTTCATCTGATCGACATCTCGCCCGCCGCCCTGGAGCTCTCGGAGAAGAACCTCGGGCGGATCGAGCATGTGTCGGTCGTCGGGCATCGCGCGACGTATGAAGAAGGCTTGCGCCGCGCGGCGCGAGAGCGGCCGGGCGAGTCGACCCTGCTCGTGCTCTTCCTCGGCTCCAACATCGGCAACTTCGACCCGCCGCACTCCGATGGCTTCCTCCAGGAAATCCGGCGCGCCCTGCGCCCGGGGGACGCGCTGCTGCTCGGCGCCGACCTGATCAAGCCGGAGGCAGAGCTGCTTCTGGCGTACGACGACCCGCTCGGGGTGACGGCGGCCTTCAACAAGAACCTGCTCCGGCGGATCAACACGGAGCTGCTCGCCAACTTCGATCTCTCCGCCTTCGGCCACCGGGCCGCCTGGAACCGGGTCGAGCGGCGCGTCGAGATGCACCTGGTCTCCCGCCGCGCGCAGGAAGTCCTCATCGCGCGCGCGGACTTTCTCCTGAGGCTGGAGGCGGGGGAGACGATCTGGACCGAGAGCTCCTACAAGTACGAGCCGGAAGAGATCCTGCGGCTTGGCGCCGCGGCGGGCTTCCGGCCGGCCGGCCAGTGGATCGAGCCGGACGCGCGTTTCGCGCTGACGCTCTTCGTCGCGCAATAGCCTGGGGAGGCGGTTCTTCTTCCTCTGCCGCCCTTCTGCCGCCGAGACCCTCGCCGTGGTAGGGTTCCGCGGTTTGTGCCCGCGAAGGAGGGTCCCTTGAAGCTTCTCGTCCGTCTGACCATCCTCTGCGCCGTCCTCGCCGCGGTCCCGCTTTTCGCCGAGGAGCGGGTCGATCTCGGCATGATCTCCCGCATCCGGGCCGAGGGATTCCGCAACTCGAGCGTCATGGAGCTCGCAGGCGAGCTTGTGGACGGTATCGGCCCCCGGCTGACCGGCTCCTCCAACATGAAGCTCGCCAACGAGTGGGCCAGAGGCAAGCTCGCCGGCTGGGGCCTCCAAGGCGCCAGGCTCGAGAGCTGGGGGCCCTTCGGCCGCGGGTGGGAGTACCAGGAGTCCTCCGTGCGCATGCTCTCCCCCGACGCGGCGGAGCTCACGGCTCTGCCCGAAGCGTGGACGCCCGGGACGAAGGACGCCGTCCGCGGGGCCGCGATTCGCGTGAAGGCCACGACGAAGGAGGAGCTGGAGAAGTTCAAGGGAAAGCTCGCGGGCCGCGTCGTGATCTTCGGGGAGATGCCGGAAGTCAAGCCGCACGAGGCGGCGGAGTCGGAGCGCTACGACGAGAAGCAGCTCGCGGAGCTCACCCGATACGAGATGCCGGGCGGTCCGCCGCGATACGACCGCGAGGCGTTCCGCAAGCGGCGCGAGCTGCGCCGGTTTGCCGACAAGTTCTTCGCCGAAGAGAAGGCCGTGGCGGTCGTTTCGCCGAGCCGGCGCGACGGCGGGGCGCTCGCCATCCAATCGGGCGGTTCCTGGAGAGAGGGAGAGGCAGCGATGCTGCCCGGGCTCGTCATGTCGGTCGAGCACTTCGGGCGCATCGCGCGCCTGCTCGAGCGCGGAGTGGAGGTGGAGCTCGAGCTCGACGTCGAGGCCCGGTTCCTGGAGTCCGATCCGATGCAATACAACACCGTCGCGGAGATCCCCGGCACGGACAAGGGGGGAGAGGTCGTCATGCTGGGGGCGCATCTGGACTCCTGGCACGGCGGCACCGGCGCGACGGACAACGCGGCCGGTGTGGCCGTCACGATGGAGGCCGTCCGGATCCTGAAGGCCCTGGGTGTCGCTCACAGGCGTACGATCCGCATCGCGCTCTGGAGCGGCGAGGAGCAGGGGTTGCTGGGCTCGCGAGCCTACGTCGCCCAGCGCTTCGCCACGCGCCCCGAGCCGACCGACCCCGAGCAGAAGAAGCTGCCGGAGGGCTTCCGCAGGAAGACCTGGCCCATCACGGTCAGGCCCGAGCACGCGAAGCTCTCGGCGTATTTCAACCTCGACAATGGAAGCGGGAAGATCCGCGGCATCTACGCGCAGGAGAACGCCGCGGTGGTCCCGATCTTCGAGAGCTGGATGAAGCCGCTCGAAGACCTCGGGGCGACGGCCGTGACGATGCGCACCACCAGCGGCACGGATCATGAGGCCTTCGACGACGTCGGGCTGCCGGGCTTCCAGTTCATCCAGGACGAGCTCGAGTACGAGACCCGCACGCATCACAGCAGCCTCGACACCTACGAGCGTCTGCAGAAGAACGATCTGATGCAGGCCTCCGTCGTCGTCGCGGTCTTCGTCTGGCAGGCCGCCAACCGCGACGGGATGCTGCCGCGCAAGCCCATGCTGAAAGAGCCCAAGAGAGAGTCAAAGCCCGGAGCGTAGCCCGGACCGCCTTTGCGCGCTCGCAGGCCAGCCGCCGGATCGCCACGCACGGGCGGTCCGGGAGCCTTCTGCGACCATCCCCGGTTGACCTCTCAGAAATCGCGGTGGTAGCGTGCCGCCGCCTTCCGGAAGGAGAGCCGTACGTGACACCGATCGCCACACTCCTGACGCTTTGCACGCTGCTGGCAGGCCCGACCGCCTCCGTGTCGCCGGGGCTCGTGACGGCCGAGGAGCGGACGGCCGCGGCGGCGATCACGCCGGCGTTGCTCGACGCCCACATCCGGTTCCTCGCGTCCGACCTGCTCGAAGGGCGCGGCTCCGCCTCGCGCGGCGAGCGGATCGCGATGGAGTACGTGGCGACACAGCTCCAGTCCATGGGCTTCCAGCCGTCGGCGCCCGGCGGCGACTGGATCCAGAGGGTGCCGCTCGTCGCGATCACGTCCCGGGTCCCCCGGACGATGACATTCGATTCCGGCGCAAAGAGGCTGGACATCGAGTCCCACCGGGACTTCATCGCGTTCTCCGGCGTGCAGGAGCCCGCGGCCAGGATCGACGACGCCGAGCTCGTTTTCGTCGGCTACGGCATCGTCGCCCCCGAGCATCGGTGGGACGATTACAAAGACGTCGACGTCCGGGGCAAGGTCCTCGTGATGATGAACAACGACCCGGAGGAGGACCCGAGGCTCTTCGGCGGAAAGATGCGCCTCCGGTACGGGCGCTGGGACTACAAGTACGAGATCGCCGCGGCCAGGGGCGCGGTCGGAGCGATCCTCATCCATACGACGCCCTCCGCCGGCTACCCCTGGCAGGTGGTCCAGACCTCCTGGTCCGGGGAGAGGTTCGAGCTGCCGTACGAAGGGGAGCCGCGCGTCCGGATCAAGATCTGGGCGACGGAGGAGGCCTCCCGCCGGATCGCCGCGCTCGGCGGCCAGGACCTCGACCGGCTCCGCGCGGCGGCCCAGAGGCGCGACTTCAGACCGGTCCCGCTGCCCGTGCGCCTCTCCTTCGCGCTCGAGAACGAGGTCGAGCGCAAGGAGAGCGGCAACGTGATCGGGCGGCTGCCCGGCTCGGATCCGGCCTTGAAGGAGCAGGCTGTCATCTACACGGCCCACCACGACCACCTCGGCATCCAGGAGGGGGCCGGGTCCGGCGCCGACACGATCTGCAACGGCGCGGTGGACAATGCTTCGGGCGTCGCGGCGCTTCTCGCGATCGCGCAGGCGTACGCGCGGCTGCCGAAGGCCCCGCGCCGGACGATCCTCTTTGCCTCTCTCGCGGCGGAAGAGCAGGGCCTGCTCGGCTCGGAGTATCTCGCCAGGCACCCGCCGGTGCCGCCGGGCCGGATCGCGGCGAACGTGAACATCGACGGTCTGAACATCTTCGGCCGGACGCGCGACCTGACGCTGATCGGGGCCGGCAAGTCGACCCTCGACGCGCTCGTCGTGGCGCTGGCGAAGATGCAGGGGCGGGTCGTCAAGCCCGATCAGTTCCCCGACCGGGGCTTCTTCTACCGCTCCGACCAGTTCAACCTGTCGAAGATCGGCGTGCCGGCGGCCTATTTCGACAACGGGACGGACGTCATTGGAAAGCCGCCCGGCTGGGGCAGGGAGCAGATCGAGAAGTGGGAGGCGACCCACTACCACCAGCCGTCCGACCAGTGGCGCGAGGACTGGGACCTCTCGGGCGCGGCCGAGGACGTGCAGCTCGACTTCTACCTGGGGCTCAAGGTCGCCGACGCCGACGCGATGCCGCAGTGGAAGCCAGGCGACGAGTTCGAAGCGGCGCGCCAGAGGGCCCTCGGGGAAGCCGGGAGCCCGTAGGGGCTCCCTCCCCAGGGAGAGAGCAGGGTGGGTAGATTGTCTCGATCGGGGAGGCTGCGACGATTGTCGGACGCGAGTCCTTTCGTGAGTAGACGCATGGGCGGAAACGCGGCTTTTCCGTGCTCGCGCCGCTCCGAGTCTCTGTGCGAAACTCTCCGCCGTGCTTCTGAAGCCGGCTGCGAATCCTCTTGCGGGCGGCAGCGGCAATGTCTGATCAGCCTTCCGGGCGCGGCGTGAGGCAACCCGGGAGCAGCCGGACGCGCGGGGCCTCGACGCTCGAGAGACTGATCCCGGCGGCGAAATCGCTCGCCCAGCGGTTGTATCGAGTGCTCAAGGAAGGCCTGGACCGCTGGATGGGTACTCGCGCCCACGCACGGCGGGATCCGGCTCACGCCGGTACGGAAGGGCGCTGGCTGAGGGAGGACGAGCGGCAACTTCTCGAGATTCTTTCCTCCCTGATCGTGCCATCGGACGAAGGCGGCCCTGGGGCGCGGGAGGCGGGGGTGGTCGAGATCCTGGAGCTTCGGCTCGCGAGCTCCCCGTCCCGCCAGGGACTCTACACTCGCGGGTTGCCGGGCTTCGATCGCATCTCTCGGAAGCGGTACGGGCGTCCCTTTTCGGCGTTGGCCATATCCCAGCAGTTGGACCTGCTTCACGAGATCGACCGTCTTTCCAACGTCAAGACGGGCTCGGTCTCGGTAGCGAGGAAGGCCCTGGTGAAGTCGCTGAACCTGTATCGAATCCTTCGCTTTCCCGCGGTCCAGTTGCTTCCGGAACTCATCGACGATGTGATGCAGACGTTCTACACGAGTCCGGTGAGCGCGGCATGGCTGGGCTACGACGGGCCGCCGATGCCGCGCGGGTATCTCGATCTGGAGAGGCCGAGAGCCTGAATCGGGGCCTCGGCCGCCGAGACAACCTGTTTCCGGAAGGAAGGGCAGTTGCATGGAACGAGGAGCAGGCGTCGCCGACGTCGTCGTCGTCGGCTCGGGAGCCGGCGGCGGGGTGATCGCCAAGGAGCTCGGAGAATCCGGGCTTTCGGTCGTGGTGCTCGAAGCGGGAAGGCGCTTCGAGCCGCGGAGGGATTACCCGACGGATCGGCAGGACTTCGAGGTGAGCGGCGCCAGCGTGTTCCGCGCCAGGAACCCCCTTCGAGATCGTTACACGGTGGCGGGAAAGTCATTTCTCTACTCCCACGTCAAGGGCGTTGGCGGCTCCACCCTCCATTACCTCGCGATCTCTCCCCGACTCCACGAGTCAGACTTCCTCGCTCGCAGTCGGGATGGCGTGGCCGAAGACTGGCCGATTCGCTACGAGGACCTCGAGCCGTACTACACTCGCGTCGAGAACGAGCTCGGGGTCTCCGGGCCAGACGGCCGCGAAGCGAACCCCTTCGATCCGCCACGCAGCCGCCGATTTCCGACTCCTCCCCACCCCTTCAATCTGGCCAGCCGCGCCGTCAAACGGGGAGCCGACAAGCTGGGATTGCACCTCGTGCGGGAGCCGGTCGCGATCCCGACGCTCGACTGGGGCGGCCGAAACGCCTGTGTCGGAGCCGGTACCTGCATGTTCGGCTGTCAGATCCGCGCGAAGTCGAGCATCGATGTCACCTATGTGCCGAAGGCCGAAGCGACGGGGCGCGTCGAGATCCGGTCCGAGTGCATGGTGCGGGAAGTAACCGTGGGCTTGGACGGAAGGGCGCGTGGCGTCGTCTATTTCGACACGGAAGGGCAGGAACGGCAGCTCCAGGCGCGTGCGGTCGTGGTCGCCGGCAACGCCATCGAGACGGCGAGACTGCTGCTCCTGAGCAAGTCGCGCCTGTTCCCGGACGGTCTCGCAAACTCGAGTGGCCTCGTCGGCAAGTACTTCACCGAGCACCTCGGGGTCTTCGCGAAGGGGCTCTTTTCGGAGCGTCTCGATCCGTGGCGCGGCGTCCCGACGGGCGGCTTTCTGCAGGACTTCTACGAGACGAACCCGCGCAACGGCTTCGCCCGCGGCTGGTCGACCATCGTCAGCCTGAGCGGGCAGTGGCCGCTGGCGTTCGCCCGGCGGATCGGGGGTTGGGGGGCAGAGCACAAGAAACGAATGAGGGAGCAGTTCGGCCACGTCGTCGGCGTGTGCTCGGTGGGCGAGCAGCTTCCCGACATCCAGAACGAAGTACGGCTGGACCCAATCGTGAAGGACCCGTACGGAATTCCCGTGCCCTGTCTGGTCAACGAGCCGCGCGACAACGATCGGGCAATGATCCGCAGGATCTCGGAATGCCTGAGGGACATCCTGCAGGCCGCCGGGGCCCGCGAGATCTGGGAAGAGAGGTTCCAGCCGGGAGCCTCTTCCCATTACATGGGGACCTGCCGCATGGGCGCCGACCCGAAGACCTCCGTCGTGGATCCCTGGTGCCGCGCCCACGACGTTCCCAATCTCTTCATCGGGGATGGCAGCGTCTTTCCGAGCGTCGGCGCCGTCAACCCGGCGCTCACGATCTCCGCCGTGGCCACGCGCACGGCCGAGGGCATCCTCGGTGCTTTCGAGCGAGGAGAGCTCTGACGGGGATTCTCATCGGGTCCGCCGCGAAAACCCGCCGCCATGGGCACGCCGGGCTTCTTCCCGCGCAAGAAAAAGGGCGGGGCGAAGGCCCCGCCCTCCACACCCGAAGTCGAATTCCTCTAGAAGTCGACGCGGATGGCCACCTGGCCGGTCAGCGGCGTGCCCACGCCGACCGGCTGCCCGAAGGTCGCTCGGGGGGTCTGGCCCGTGCCCCAGACGGTGTCCGTGACGAAGCGGTTGCCGGTATTCGTGCAGTTGAAGCACTGCGCGGCGATCTGGATGCCCACCGGCTTGAACAGGAAACGCTTGGCGAGCTGCAGGTCGAGCGAGTAGAAGTTCGGCTGGCGGAAGTCGTTCCGGCGGAAGTGGACTCCCCCGACCGTCGGCCGGTCCGTCGTGCCCTCGCCGTCGCTGTTCAAGTCGGAGTTGGCCGTGGCGTTGTAGGTCGATCCGGTGGCGTAGCGGAAGGAGCCCGAGAAGGAAATGTCCCACAGCGGCGTGTCCCAGAGGCCGTTGACCGCGAGCCTCCAGCGCTGGTCGCGGTTGGAGTAGCCGTAATTGAGGCCGACGTTGTTGTAGTCCTCGGCCTGGATGCCGGCGAAGTTGCGCTCGTTGGAATCGTTGTCACGGTCGTGGGAGAAGGTGACCGCGACACCCGCGGTCCAGTTCTGCGCGTACCGGCGGGTCAGTTGCAGCGAGACGGCGTCATAGATGGACTGTGCGTCGGAGACGCTCGTCGTGATTCGCCCGTAGTACGGGTTGGGAAGGGTCGTGCTGTAGGCCGGCAGCCCGTTGGGAGCGGTCGCGCCGGAGTAGATGCGGTTGATGTCCTTGAGCCGCTGCAGGTGGTACGCCTTCGCGTAGGTTCCTTCCAGGGCGGCGGCCACCAGCGGGAAGATCTCGCGCTCGAATCCGACCGTGATCCGGTCGGTGTGCGGGTTCTCGAAGTCGGGGTCGACGGCGAAGACGCCGGGCCGTGAGGGGTTGGGCACCTTCGTGAAGTCGATCGGCTCGACGCCCTCGGGATCCCAGGCGTCCCCCCAGCCCGGCGCCAGAGCGTCCGTCGGCGGCCCCACGACGTTACCGCCCGACTGCGCGGCCCGGATGATGTACTGGGTGCCCCGCACGCCGTTGGACGTGAAGAGCTGCGCCCAGAGGATCGCCGGCGTGCGGCTCCAGTAGCGGCCGGCCGCCATGCGCACGGCCGTCTTCGTGTCCGGGGCGTAGGCGACCGACAGGCGAGGCGACCATTGGTTCTTCGTGTCCGGGATCTGTCCGGTCAGCGGGAAGGAGCCGTTGGGATTGGGGTCGAACTGGTTGAGGATGGGATCGTTGGGGTTGTTCAGGTATTCGTAGCGCAGACCGAGTGTCACCGTCAGCTTCGAGTTGACGAACCACTGGTCCTGGAGGAATCCCGCGTACTCCTTCTGTCCGAAGTCGGCCTTCCCGGCCTCGTCGGCGGTCAGGCCGTTCAAGCCGCCGAACTGCCGGTACTCGCGCCACTTGCCGGCGAGCAGGTCCGCCTTGTTGTTGAAGATGTAGACGCCGCGCCAGTTGCCCTTGAAGACCTGGTCGATCGAGGTGTCGTTGTACTCGCCGCCGGCCTTCAGGACGTGCGAGGCGAGCAGGTACGAGAACGTGTCGCCGATGGCGTAACGCTTGGCCGTCGAGACGATCGGCAGGAAGCCGACCTCTCCGTAGCGCGAGGTGCCGAGCTGGATCTCGGTCAGGTTGAGCCCTTTGTCCGCGCGCGGCGTGTCCTCGTTGACGTAGTTGAAGGAGAGATCGTTGATGGCGCTCGGGCCGAACTGGCCGGACCAGGTCCCGACGGCGGCCCAGGTCTGCAGGCCCTCCAGACCGTTGAAGCTCTCGGTTCGGGTCTGCGCGCTGGAGGTGCCGTTGACGCCGTCGTAATCGACCCGGTTGACGCGCCCCATCACGCGCTGGCCGTTGGTGACCTGCCAGTCGAGGCGCCCGAAGGCCACCCAGCCGTCCTGCGTCTGGATGTAGTCGGAGGGCGAAGCGAGCGACGGGTAGGCGGCAAAGATGTCGGGGTCGAGCACGTTGGTGTTGATCGGAACCGTCTCGTCCCTGTTCTGGTTGTCGAAGGATCCGAAGAAGAAGAGCCGGTCCTTCAGGAAGGGCCCGCCGATGGAGCCGCCGTACTGCATCTTTTCCTGGTCGCGCGGCTCGGATCCGTCCGCGAAGTTGGCGATCAGGGCCTGGGGCTGCCAGTAGAAGAAGCCGGCGCCGTGGATGGCGTTGGTGCCGCTCTTGGTCACGACGTTGACGAAGCCGCCGCCGGAGCGGCCGAACTCGACG
>JBOGJK010000257.1:0-32161 GCA_050745345.1 Thermoanaerobaculia bacterium | reverse complement strand
TGCCGACGCCCCGCGCCATGGCGAGGCCCGAATAGAGCGCGAAGGACTGGAGCCCCGGCGCCATGTGGCGTTGCTCCTTCTCGACCACGCGCCGCGAGCGCGGACCCACTTCGTTTCGCTTGACGGTCTCGGTCATCTCGGGGCTCCCACTTCCTTCTTCGCGAAGCACGCCGCCAGAAAGGCGGCGATCTTTTCGGAGGCCGCGTCCCGGTAGAGCGCGAAGCTCGGCCAGGCGTTCAGGTCGATGAGCACGAGCTCTCCGCCCGGCCCGGCGATCGCGTCGCCCCCGAAGACCTCGAGGCCGAGCGCCGAGGCGCCCCGCGCGACGAGCGCCTGGAGCTCGACCGCGTCGAAGGGGTGGTTCGAGAGCTTCTGGTCGCGGTGGTAGAACCACTGGAACCAGGAGAGCGGCTCCCCCGCCTGCTCCCCCGCCACGCCGTAGAACTTGATCAGGTCCCCCGGCACGTGCTCCTGCACGACGGCGCGGGCGATGCCGCGGGCAGAAAGAAGCGCGAGCGCCGCGTCCCGCGCCGCCGGACCGGCTGCGAAGGACACGTCTCCCTCCTCGGTGGCGTGGACGTCGCCCCGCTTGACCCAGCAGGGAAAGCCCGGCTCCGGTGTGCCCGCCGCCAACGCCGTCGGCACGAGCACACTCTTCGGGAACGCGACGCCGTGGCGCGCGAAGCGCTCGATCGTCCTCTCCCGGTCGGTGTTGCGGATCCCGTCGGGGCGGTTGACGATGCGGACCCCATCGCGCTCCCAGGCGGCGAGCCGCTCGACCGTCGGCACCCGCTCGCACATGACGAAGAGAAACGGAGGCACGCCCGAGGCGTCGGCCGAGTCCGGCAGCTCGTCGGGGGACTTCAGCTCCACTTCGAACCCGCGGGACTCGAGTGTTGCCGCCGTCGCCCGCAGGATCAGGGCGTCGTCGGTCTCGCGCCCCGGCGAGTGGGCGAGCTCCCGATACACGCCCCAGCAGCGCGGCCGCGCGCTCACGCCTCGCCTCCCGCGGCCCGCCGCGGCGCCGGCCCGAAGAGGGACTCCGCCAACCGCACGTCCTCGGGCCGGTCCACGTCCACGGCCCTCGCGATCGTCACGGCCCGGATCGGCTCGCCCGAGGCGCAGAGCCAGGAGAGGTACTCCCGGAGGCGCCCGAGCGAGGCCGGAGGCACGAGCGCCCGCGCGCGCTCCGAGACGGCGTAGAAGCCCGCGGTGACGGCGTCTCCCGAAGGCCCGCCGATCCCGGTCACGCGGCCCCCGGCTTCCATGCGAACCCAGAGCGGCTTCTCGTCCGCGACGAGCGGCGTGACGGCGAGGACCGTCTCCTCCTCCGGCGCCGCCTCGGCCGCGCGGGCGAAGGCGACGAAGTCCTCGACCGCGCAGAGGGTGTCCACGGTCGCGACGAGCAGGCGCCCCGGCGGCGAGACGGAGAGGATCGTCCGGAAGCTCTCGAGGGAGTGAGGGGTCGTCCGCAGGACCACGGTCTTCACGAGCTTCGGGAAACGCTCGCGCACGAAGGCCGCGCAGTCTTCCTCCTCTCCGTTGAAGATGACGGCGACCGGCGCGATCCTGGCGGCCTGGAAGTTCGACAGCACCCGCTCGATCAGCGGCACCCCTCCGACCGGAACGAGCGGCTTGTGCCGGCCGAGGGAAGAGAGGCGCGAGCCCTCCCCCGCCGCGATGACTCCGCCGGCCGCGAGCGCCGTCACGGGAGCACCCCGGGAAGCTGCGGCAGGCATGCGATCACGGGGTCGCCGGGGCAGCAGGGCGCGCCGTCGCCGGCGCGCAGCCACACGTGGCGCATGCCGACGGCGCGGGCGCCCGCCATGTCGCGCGGCTGCGAGTCGCCGACGAAGACGGCCCTGCGCGGGGAAACGCCCACGGCCGCGAGCGCCGCCTCGAAGATGCGCCGGTCGGGCTTTTCGGCCTTCACGACGACCGAGTCGATGGCGGCGTCATAGTGCGGCGCGAGTCCCGTCTCCCGGCACACGGCCTCCAGGTTGCCATAGAAGTTCGAGACGATCGCCACGCGATAGCGACCGTGCAGGCGCTCCAGCACCTCCGCGTTTCGCGCCAGGTGAGCCCGGGCATCCGCGAGGAAGCGCGAGGACGCGCGCTCGGCCGCCTCCGGCCGCCCGAGATTCTGCGCAACGCCGGCCGAGAGGCGTTGCACCGTTTCCTCCAACGAGAGATCCCGCGGGATTGCGCCCACCAGAGCGTCGTCGGCGTCGTAGAAGGCCCGCTCGAAGCCCTCGGCATCCGCGCCCTCGTCGGCGAAGAGCCGGCGGAAGCGCTCCTTCCACGCGACGCCGTCGGCGTCGAGCGTGCCGCCGAAGTCGAGCAGCACCGCGCGTACGGCCGGCGCGGCGCTCAAGGCCGGATTTCTCCCTTGGCCAAACCCGCGACCCCGGCCTCCTGCCGCCCGGCGCGCCCGCGCCAGGACCTCGCGAGCATCACGCCGAGGCCCGGCAGCACCCAGAGGAGCTCGCGGGCCCGGCGCACGAGCCCGTAGGCGACGCCCTGCGCGGCCGTCAGCCCCAGGAGCACGCACACGCCCGCCCGGGCCCCCTCGGCAGCCCCCACGCGGGCCGGGATGAAGAGCAGCATCGTGGTCAGGACCATCGAGAGGGTCTCGATCCCGAAGGCCGCCGCCCATCCCCGCTCCGGGGCGAGCAGCCGCAGCACGATCCAGGTCTCGACCGCTCCCCCGCACCACCCGAGGAAGCAGAGCGCCACCCCGGCCGCGAAGCCCCCCCGGCTTTCCCCGTAGAAGCGGCGGATGTGGTCGTCCACCCTCCGGGCTCCCTCCTGGTGCCGCGCCAGGCGAGCGCCGAGCGTCTTCCAGCGCGAGAGCCAGGCGAGCGCCGGCCCGTAGGTCCCGCGCCGCAGGGCCCAGGTCAGAGCGGCGAGCATCGCGCCCAAGACCGCGACACCCGCAAGCGCCCCCAGGCGAGCCCGAGGTGAGAGAGGAAAGCTCGCCAGCGTCACGCCGACGCCGCACAGCACGAAGAGCCATTGCGCGAGCATGTCCGCGTGCTTGTGGAGCGTGACCGAGGCGAGCGCGCGCCCCGGCTCCATCTGGCCCGAGAGCAGGTGCACCTTCAGCGGCTCGCCCGCGACACCGCCGGGGGCGAGGTAGTTCGCGGAATCCCCCGCGAGGTAGAAGGCGAAGAGACCCGGCAGGCGCGCCAGCGGGGGCCTCGGGTCCATCACGGCCCACCAGCCCAGGAAGAAGGCCGCCTGCGGCAGGGCGTAGATCGCGACCAGCAGCAGGAACCACCCGCCGATCGCGCGCAGGTTTGCCTCGATCGCCGGCCACCCGACCGTCCGGAACATCCAGACGATCAGGGCGACGCCGGCCAGAAGCAGCGTCAGACGCGCGAGGTGCCTGCCCACCGGCGGCGCGGGCCTCAGGGGGCCGGGGGATTCCATGTCGCGATCCGGATGGTGTGCGGGCGGCGACCGATCAAACCGCTTCCCGTGAGGCGGGCCTCAAGAGCGTCTTGAGCTCTTGCGGAAGCGAGAAGCTCACGTGCTCTTTGACCGTCTCGAACTCCTCGACCTCGCGCACGCCGAGCTTCTCCCGCGCGTAGCGGACCACTTCCTGGACCAGGATCTCGGGGGCCGAGGCGCTGGCGGTCAGGCCCAGGACCCGCACGCCCGAGAGCCACTCGGGACGAATGTCCTCGGCCCGCTCGATCAGGTGCGAGGGCACGCCCTGATCGCGGGCGACCTCGCAGAGCCGCAGGGAGTTCGAGCTGTTGGGCGCTCCCAGCACGAGCAGCAGGTCCACGAAGGGCGCCATGGCCTTCACCGCGTCCTGGCGGTTCTGGGTCGCGTAGCAGATGTCGTCCTTGGCGGGGCGGGCGAGCCTCGGAAATCGGCGCTTCAAGACCTCGACGATCTCCCGGGTGTCGTCGAGCGAGAGCGTCGTCTGGGTCAGGTACGCGACCCGGTCGGGATCGGGGACCTCGACCGCCTCCGCCTCCTCCCGGGTCCCGACGAGGCGGATCGAATCGGGCGCCTCGCCCAGCGTCCCGATCGTCTCATCGTGGTCCTCGTGGCCGATCAGGATGATTGTGTAATTCTGATTCGCGTAGTGAATCGCCTCCAGGTGCACCTTCGTGACCAGGGGGCAGGTGGCGTCGATCGTCCGGAGGCGCTTGCGGCGTGCGCTCTCCCGGACCGACGGCGCAATGCCGTGCGCCGAGTAGATCAGCCAGGCGCCGTCCGGCACGTCGTCCACTTCTTCGACGAAGTGGGCGCCCTTGCTCCGCAACTCGTCCACGGCGTACCGGTTGTGGATGATCTCCTTGCGAACGTAGACGGGTCCCTCGCACACCTCGAGCGCCTTCTCGACGACGTCGATCGCGCGGACGACCCCGGCGCAGAAGCCGCGCAAGCCCGCGACGAGCAGCTTCTCGATCGGCGGCTCCACGGGGCGAGCCTCGTTCACCACGTCACCGTCTCCGCGGCGACCGGCCGCAGCCCACCCGCGCGCGAAGACCCCGGACGCGCGCCTGCCCGCGCGAGATCCGGGTAGAGCGCGAGCGCGGTCTCGACCACGCCTGCGGCATCCAGCTTGAAGTTCGACCTCTGCAGCGGCGCGGGGCTGTGCTCGACGAACTGGTCGGGAATCCCGTGCACCCGGAGGCCCTCGGTTGCCCAGCCTTCCCGGTGGAAGGCCTCGAGCACCGCGCTGCCGAAGCCGCCCATCGCGAGGTGCTCCTCGAGCGTCAGGATGCGTGGAGCCGCCTCGCGCGCGTGCCGCAGCAGGCCGAGGTCAAGAGGCTTCGCGTAGCGCGCGTGGGCGACTCCCGTGTCGATCCCCCGCTCGGCGAGCATCCCGGCCGCCTCCTCGGCCACCGGGACCATGGAGCCGTAGGCGACCAGATACAGGTCCTTGCCCTCGCGGCGGATTTCCCCCTTACCGATCGGCAGCGTCTGAAGCTTCTCGTCGAGCGGAACGCCGATCCCGGCGCCGCGAGGGTACCGGAGGGTGAAGGGGCGCCCGGAGTAGATCGCGGTCTGGAGCAGGTGCTGCAGCTCGTTCTCGTCGCGCCCCGCGGCGACCGTCATGTTCGGGATGCCGCGCGTGTAGGCGATGTCGTAGATGCCATGGTGGGTCTTGCCGTCGTCTCCGACGAGGCCCGCCCGGTCGATACAGATGGTCACCGGCAGGTTCTGCAGGCAGACGTCGTGGATGAGCTGGTCGTAGGAGCGCTGGAGGAACGTGGAGTAGATCGCGACGACCGGCCGCCACCCCTCCTTGGCCATGCCCGCCGCCATGATCACGGCGTGCTCCTCGGCGATGCCGACGTCGTAGACACGATCGGGAAACCGCTTCTTGACCTCGATCAAGGCCGTGCCTTCGAGCATCGCGGCGGAAATCGCCACGATCTTCGGGTCTTTCTCCATCAGTGCCGAGATGGTGCGCGCGAAGACCTGCGAGTAAGTGTAGCGCGGCGCCGAGCCCGGGGCTCCGGTCGGCGTGCCCGGCTGGTGGAACTTGCAGGGGTTCTCCTCGGCGAGCGGGTAGCCCCTCCCCTTGTGCGTCAGGGCGTGGATGACCACCGGCGTGCCGTCGGCGGAGAGGCTCTTCGCGCGGGCGAGCGCGTCCTCCAGCTCCTCGAAATTGTGGCCGTCCACCGGCCCGATGTAGTGGAACCCGAGCTCGTCCCAGACGAGGTTGGGGAGGAAGAGCCCCTCGACCGAGCTCTTCAGCTTCCGGGCGAGCTCCCAGGCCCTGTCGCCGTGGGGGAGGCGCTTGACGAACTTGTGCCCCTTCTCGATCAGCTTCCCGTAGGCCGGGTGGAGCTCGAAGCGGTTGCGCCAGTGCACCATCCAGCCGATGTTCTCCGAGATCGACCAGCCGTTGTCGTTCAAGACGACCACGAGCCGCTTCGGCTTGACGTGGACGATATTGTTCAAGGCCTCGTAGCTCGGGCCCGAGGTCAGTGCGCCGTCCCCCACGACGACCACGACGAACGGCTCTTCCCGGGCGCCCTGGAGCGCCATCGAGACGCCCAAGCCGTACGAAAGGCCCGTGCCCGCGTGCCCGGCCGCCAGCGTGTCGTGCGGGCTCTCGACCGGCTCGGCGAATCCCGAGAGCCCGCCCGGCGTGCGGATCGAGGCGAACTTGTCACGGCGCCCCGTCACGAGCTTGTGCGTGTAGCACTGGTTCGACGTGTCCCAGACGAGACGGTCCTTCGGGCTGTCGAAGGCGCGGTGCAGGGCCAGCGTGAGCTCGACGACTCCGAGGTTGGAGGCCAGATGTCCCCCCGTCCGGGTAATCGTCTCGATGATGACGTCCCGACACTCCTGCGCCAGGCGGGCGAGCTCCGAGTGGCTCAAGGACTTCAAATCCGAGGGTCCCCCGATGCGATTGAGCACTTTCATGGCGTCGTTTCGGCCGTCCTCTCCTCCGCGCAAATCGCCTCCGCAGGGGCGCCGGCGCGCGCCCGATCACGGAGTCGGCAAAGATCAGGCAGTATATCAAGCCGAATGTCCTTGCCGTGATAGGGTTTAGCGGCCCGCGGGAGATACCGCCGGCTCGAGGAGCGAACAAGCCCATGGATTCCATCCGCATCGGCTCGGAAGAACACAAACAGCTTTTCTGCCGCACTTTCATCCAGACGCACGATCCCTTCAAGCCGGAGGAGATCGTCTGGCCGGAGTTGGACGAGGAGAGCCTCGGGCGCCTCAAGTCCCTGCCGGTCTGGAACGAGGCCGCTCGCACGGAGGCCGCCACGGCCGTCAAGGTCCAGGCTCTCGGCCGCACGGAGCCCGACCCGGTGCTGGCCGAGGCGATCGCGCTGCAGGGGTACGAGGAGGCCCGGCACGCCGAGGTCATCCAGCGCCTGACCCGCCGCTACGGCATCGCCGTCAAGCCCTATCCGGAGCCGGAAGTCCCGAAGGATCCGATCTGGGCCTTTCTGCGGACCGGCTACGGCGAGTGCCTCGACTCCTTCTTCGCCTTCGGTCTCTTCGCCCTGGGTGGCCGCTCCGGCCTCTTCCCGCCGCGAATCGTCGCGATCTTCGAGACGATCATGCAGGAGGAGGCGCGGCACATCCTGTTCATCGTCAACTGGGCGGCGTACCTGCGCGCCCGGCGACCGATGCCCCTGCGGCCCGCCTTCGACGCGCGGAGGGCCTGGAACATCGTCGCGCAGGCTGTAGACCGCGTGCGCGGCGCGATGCAGATGGGGAGAGGAAACGGCGAGTCGCAGGACGGCTTCACGCTGAAGAGCCACACCAGCTTCTCGGACTTCTCGCTGCGCCCCTTCCTGGAGCTGTGTCTGGCCGAGAACGAGAGGCGCTTCGCGCCCTACGACCGGCGGCTGCTGCGGCCGATGCTGGTGCCTTCGACGGTCAAGGCCCTGCTGAAGGTCCTGCCACGCGGCCGCTCGGCCGCGCCCTCGAGCGCCGCGGCCTAAGGAGCCTGTCCGACTAATTCCCTACTGCGCGCGGAGAACGGAAGGCGGAAGACGCCTCCCGTCTCCTGTTTCCCGTCTCCCGTCTCCCGTCTCCCGTCTTCCGTCTCTCAATTCAGCCCGAGGTCCGCCAGGATCTTCGGCTCTTTCTCCTCCATCGCCAGGATCTGGTGGCACGCCTCGCAGTCGTCGTTGATGACGCGGCCGTCGGAGCTCTTGTGCTTTCCGTCGTGGCAGCGGAAGCAGCCGAGGAAGTCCTCGTGGCCGATGTTGTTCGGGTGCGTCCCCCAGGTGACCTGCATCTCCGGAAAGACGTTTCGCAGATAGATCGCCTTGACCTGGTCGGAAGCCGCCTCGACGGAAGCCCGGCGGTTCTGATAATCCTGCGGATACTTCGTCCGGTAGAACTCGACCAGCGTCCGGGGGATCCGCTCGGACGCCGTCGCGCGATTGGGGTACTCGGCGCGCAACGCCGCCACAGCCTCTCTCTTGATGTAAGGCAGGTCTTTGCTGATCCGGCCGTCGGTCATGGCCGTGTCGACGGCCCGTTCCGGCATCTCGAAGGCGTGCGTGGGCCGGTTGTGGCAGTCCATGCAGTCCATCTTGCGGCGCTCTCCGCGGGCGAGCTGCTCCGGTGTGGGTTTCACGTCGGTCGAAACGTACTCCACCTTCTTTCCATCGTCGTCGACGTAGGCCACCCTCGGGATGACCTGCCGGCGGCCATCGGTGGACAGGTATTCGATCCGCTCGATCGTGTCGAGGTGCCGGCCGTGAATGCCCACCAACCCCTGGGCCGTCCGCCCGCCGATCTTCAGCAACAGAACCGTCGTCGACGGCGTGTTCTGCTCGTCGTCGCCGTACTTCGTGCGCACGAGGAACTTGTCGCCCGTGAACTTCTGAGGCCAGTGACAATGCTCGCAGGTCTCCCGCGCGGGCCGAAGCTCCCGGACAGGCGAAGGGATCGGCCGGCTGTAGGTCTTCAGAGTGACGGCGAAGACCTGGCGAACGCCGGAGATCTTCGCCTTCACGAACCAGGGCGCCCCCGGCCCGATGTGGCACTCCACACAGGCAACCCGCGAGTGAGGCGAGTTGACGTAGGCCGTGTACTCGGGGGACATGACCGTGTGGCAGGTCTGCCCGCAGAACTGAGCCGAATCCATGTACTCGACCCCCTTGTACGAGGCCGCTCCCATGATCGCGAAGTTGACGAAGGTCAGGCCCGCGACCAGCAGGAGCGCCCGGCGCAGAGAGGGGCTGCGGAGGTCGATCTTCGGATATTCGTGGGGCAGCTCTCCCCGGGCGCGAAGCTTCCGGCGGCGCAGGATGGCGCCGAGCGGAATCAGGAGGAGTCCGAGGGCGAAGACGCCGGGAAGGATCAAGAAGAAGACGATGCCGGTGTAGGGGTGCACGGGCCGGGCCTGCACGATCAGGTACGCCCAGAAGGCGAGCAGCGTGACGGCCGCGCTCGTCGTGAGGATCACGCCGATCTGGGAGATCGCGTTGTGAGTGAAGAAGACCGCCGGCCGGAGAAGGCCCGATACCCGCTCGCGGGATGCCTTGGCCATGAGTGCGGACCTCCTCGGGTCGGACCTCTGCGCGCAGCCGGCTCCCGCCCGCAGGGTCTAGCCTAGCAGCGCGAAGATCGTCAGCAAAACGAGCACGAGACCGAAGGATACGGCGACGGCGGTCGAGATGTTGGCCCGCTTGAGCACGGTCGCTGTCGGCGGCTCCGAAATGAGACCCTCGAGGCGCCCGCTCTCCCGGATCCGCTCGTACTCCGCCGGGCGCTCGTGGCGCAGCTCCTCCTCGGGAACCACGCCGGTGAAGATGACCCTGTCGATCGGGAACTTCTCGGGCCGCAGGTGGCTGTTGAAGAAGTGGATCGTGAAGATGAAGCAGACGGCGAGCAGCGCCTCCTCTCCATGGATGAGGAGGGCCAGGTTGAACGCCGTGCCGGGCAGGACCCGGGCGAAGAACTTCGGGAACCAGAGGATCAACCCCGAGCCGCCGATGATCCCCATGCCCCAGAAGACCGCCCAGTAGTCGAACTTCTCCCAGTAGGTGTAGCGGTCGAACTTCGGCCGCGCGCCGCGGCCCAGAAACCAGCGGAAGTTCTGGAAGAGCTGAACGAAGTCCCGGGGCTGAGGCACCATGGAGTGCGGGCCCCAGAGAATCCCCCAGTCCCGCCTGGCGAGGAGGCGGTAGGCGAGCCGCGCGAGGTGCATCCCGAAGCAGGCGAGCATGCCCACGGCGAAGGTCCGATGGAGCAACCCCGCGCCGCGGAACCCGCCGAGCAGACGGGCGAGCACGGCGGCCCAGCCGTGTGTCGAGAAGAGCAGCGGCAGCCCCGTCAGCGAGAGCCCGAGGAAGGTGACCATCAACAGGAAATGGAGAAAGCGGTCGAACCGGTCGAACCGCAGGACGTAGCGCCGGAGGGTTCCCGCCGAGGCGTCGCCCGTCATTTTTTCTCTCCCTTCCGGGCCGGCGGCTCCGAGCCATCGCCCTCGCGCCGGGCGCGCCAGGAGCGCGGGAACCAGAGGACCGCGTGCAGCCCGAAGAACGCCATGACGCCGATGAGCAGCCACTTCATGAAGATCGCGGCGTAGAAGAGGAGCGGGTTGCGCGAGCGGTCCTTCGGGTTGGGATGCGGATCGTAGAGGGCGAACTTCTCATTGGTTCCGGGGTGACACTTCTGGCACGTCGCGACACGCCCGGCGGCCGAGACCGTCGAGCGCCGGTCGGCCTCGGGAAAGATGTCGTGAGCCCTGTGGCAGTCGGAACAGGTGGCGATCCGCTCGAAGCCGAGGTTCGTCACCTGTCCATGGTACGTATCCCGGAAGGTCTCCTGCGGCTCCCCGTGGCAGGTTCCACATTCCCTGAGGACCTCCAGGCGCCATCCCTGGACCTCCACCTGGCGGATGTCGTGCGCCGTGTGGCAATCGGTGCAGACGGGAACGCGCTTGTCGCCCCCGCGGAAGAGCGTGCCGTGGATGCCCTGCTCATAGAGGCGGAGGATGCCCTGGTGGCACGATCCGCAGTTGGACGGAAGATTGCCGCGGAAGACCCTGGCCGCCGGGTCGGCGGCGCGGCGGATGTCGTGCATCCCGTGGCAAGTCTTGCAGTTGGGCGCCGTGACGAGACCGCTCTTCAAGACGGCGCGGCCATGGATGCTGTCCTCGTAGAGCGCCGCGACGTTGCCGATCGCGATGTGCCCCTTCCGGATCACGTCGGGATTGCCGTGGCAGTTTGCGCAGGTCGAGGGCAGGTTCAGGGCATAGGTTCGAGACGCGGGATCCTTGGAGGGCCGGATGTCGTGGGACCCGTGACAGTCGGCGCAGCTGGCCGCGAGGCTCGCGCCTTCTTTCCGGCGCGCGTCGGCATGCACGCTCTTTCCGTAGTCCGACACGACGTCGCCGTGGCAGCTCGCGCACTGCGCCGGGGCGAGCTTCTCGGCGTGCGGAAACTCCCTCGCTTTCGCGAGATCCGCATGGCAGTCCACGCAGGCCAGACCGGCTTCGCCATGGACCGATGAGGCGAACTTCTCCTTGGCGAGGAACACCGATCGGCCGTCGGAGCGGCTGGCGTCGGTTTCCCCGTGGCATGTGAGGCAGTCTTCGTTCGGCGGGGGTCCGACCGGCTCCGCCGCGTTCGCGAGCGAGGCGCCAGCCAAGGACAAGGCAACGACGGCCAGTGGGAGCTTCATCGGTTTCCGTCGAAAGAACCGCCGCAGGCGCGTTGCAGCCGCGACGCCGGCGACCTCCGGACGGGCGATCGCCCTCCCGGGTGCGCCGCTTGCGACGGCGCGCGGAGACACTCGGGCGCTATTTCTTCTCGCCCGGATAGTCCTTGAGCCAGGCCATGTCGACTTCCGCAGCCTTCCGCTTCTCCTTTTCCGCGATCAGCCACTTGCCGCGGTCGTTGTATGAGACGGCCTCCTTCTTCGGCAACTTCTCTCCGTGGCAGTAGAGGCAGTTTTCCGCCGCGAAGCCCAGCTCCCTGGCCTTCTTCTGCATGGGAAGGGTGCCCGAGGAGGTTCCGGTCAGAAGAAGCCAACCGGACCAGCTCAGCAGGAGCGCCGCGAGACCCAGCCTCGAAGCCGCTCTCCTCATGATTCGACCTCCCGCTCGAGATTCGGAAGGCTACTTTTTGCCGCCGGGATAGTCCTTCAACCAGGCGCCGTCGACTTTGTCGGCCTTGCGCTTCTCCTTCTCGGCCACGAGCCACTTGCCGGCGTCGTTTAACTCATGCGCTTCCTTCTTGGGCAGCTTGTCGACGTGGCAGTACAGGCAGTTCTTCGCGTCGACGCCGGCCGCCTTCGCCTGCTTCTGGGTGTCGAGCGAGGCCGAGGACGATCCTGAGAACGCGACCCACCCTCCCCAGAAGAGAAGCGCCGCCGTCAAAGCAAGCCGTGAACTCCGTATTCTCATCCGATTCCTCCTTCGGCAACCGCGGGCGGGAATCCTATCGGCTCACGGCCGCCAGTGGATGAAGATTCCGTACCGGTTCGCGTCGTAGTCGGCGAGCGGTCCGGCCTGGTCGAAGGCGGGGTCCTCGCTGTACTGGTCCCGGAGCCACTCGCCGACGACCCCGATGTTCGGCCGGATGCCGTATTCGGCGCGGGCGCGCACCCGGTTGATCGTGAAGGGAATGGAGCCGCCGTTGCCCATCCAGAGGTACGCGCCGTCCACGAGGAGCCGCTGCCAGGCCAGCCGCAGCCCTCCCTCCCACGTGTGCCCGATCTCCTTCTGGACCGTGGGCACGATGTCGAAGTCCTGAGGCACTCGGATCAGGATCTCGCGGTCCACCCGGAACTCACCGGCCGAGGCACGGAGCGTCAGAATCTTCCCGATCGGGCCGACTTCCAGGTCTCCGGCGACCTCGCGCACCCTCGTTTCGTAGCCGATCTGCGGAACGTTGTTGTCGGCGCGGGCCTCCCGCCAGGTTCCGCCGAGTCGGAGCAGGTCCTTCCACGAGTAGGCGACGCGGAACTTCAAGCGGTCGCGGTCCGCGAAATCGGTCCGAAGGATCGGCCGATTGGCATCGTCGCGCCGGTAGTCTCCCGCGAGCGTCAGGCCGGCCTTCGAGAACGTGAAGCCGGCGCCAAAGGTGTTGACCGTCCGGGTGAACTCCTCCCCGGCCTCCTCCGCCAGCAGCTCGGAGCCGCCGCCGGAAAACGTCACGTTCTGACGGGTCTGCGACCATCCCGCGTTGGCCGCCAGGGGGCCGATCAGCCGCGCCGTCACCGTCGCGTCGAACGTGCGGTCGGTCCGGTCGAGCGCCGTGTCGTCCTGGATCGCCTGGAGCAGGTCGCCGACGGCGATGCCGCCGTAGGTCACGGTGTCCAGATACAGGCTCGAGAGCAGGGCCTGGCCCTCGAGCGTGCGGCTCTTCTCCGTCCAGCCGCCCGTGAAATCGACGTTGGGCGCCAGGTTCACGTCCGCGCGCACGGAACCGCGCCAGTACTCCGTGTCGGCCTGCGCGCTGATCGTCTCCTCCAGCCCCTTGAAGAAACGGGCAATCTGGAAGGAGACGAAGTTGCCCGCGTCCTCCTCGGTTGAGGTCGTTTCACCGCTCGCGTCGGCGCGGACGTAACTTCCGACGAGCTTGACCCGCGAGAGCGGCTGGCCCGCGACCCAGACGCTGGTGACCGGCGTGTTGGTGCGGTTCTCGGTCGTCCGATCGATGCCGTCGGCCGTGATCTCCTGGCCGAGGATCGGGAAAGAGATGTTCCCGTCGTTCTCGCCCGCTCGCAGCGTCGCCGTGTCGTCCCACCGGTAGCGCCGCCACCCCTGGATGACCTGACCCCGGACCGGCCCGACGTCGAAGGCGAGGCCCACGCGGTACTCCTCGTCACGGGAGTGGACCTCCTGGTCCAGGGCGAACTCGTTCTCCCCGACGTGGTAGGTCGTGCGTCCCGGGCCTCCATAGACGTTACGCGTGTAGCCGAGGATCGGCGTGAACTTCTTGCCCGGGAAGATCTCGAGTGTCGCGTCGTAGATGTCGCGCACGCGGTTGTAGCTCTGCTGGCCGGGGACGATCCCCTCCTCCAGAAACGGGTTGGCAAATGCCGGCAGCGCGCTGTAGAGGTTCGTGCGCCGCCAGGTGAAGGAGAGCCGAAAAGTGTCCACCTGCCCCGCCCGGAAGCGCAGCATCCCGGCGGGGCCCGCGCCCACGTCGGAAACGTCGAGGTGGGCGTAATCGAAGAAGCGACTCGGGGGGGCCGTCGAGTCCCAGGAGAGGGACCGCAGCAGCACCCCCGGCCGGTCGTTGATCTGCGTGCGGTACATCTGTTCGTTGCCCGAGACATCCACGAAGCGGTAGCCGAGCTCGAACTCCACCGGGATCTCTTCGGCCTCGAGGGCAGGCGCGCCTCCGAGGAGCAGCGCCAGGGCGGCAGACGGCAGGCGGACGGCTCGTCGCATACGGTCCTACTTCAGCAGCATCGGAGACAGGTTCGACCCGTGCACCGCGACGTGGCACGTCGTGCAGTTGCGGTAGCGCGGAAGCGTCAGATCGTGGAAGGAGGGGGGCTGCCCGCCCGCCGTGGGCGGCCCTCCCGTCTGCGAGTGGCAGGAGAGGCAGAGCTTGTCCACGCGCGCCCACTGAAGCATCTTCGGATTGTTCGACCCGTGCGACTCGTGGCAGGAGAGGCAGTCCCCGGCCGAGCCGGTGACGTGGTCGAACACGAAGGGGCCGCGCTTCTCCGCATGGCATTCCAGGCAGGCGAGCTCCCCTTCCCGCGTCAACTTGACGCTCCGCCCCTTCCGGTCGTGCGGATCGTGGCAGTCGAGGCACGTCATCCCGCCCCGGTCGAGCCGGTGGACGTAGGGCTTGCTGCGAAGCGCGGCGGAAATGCCCGTGTGGCAGCTCTGGCAAAGCTGCCCGGGGGTCTTCGCCAGCAGTTGCTCGCTAGACCTCACGGCCCCGTGGATCGCATGGCACGACAGACAGTTCACCGCGGCCGAGTTGGCGTGGAACCCGGTCGAGAAGGAGGCGTGCTCGTCGCTCTTCTCGTGGCAGGAGAGGCACAGCTCGGCCCCCGCGACGCCGTCGAAACTCTGGATGAACTTTGGATCTCCCCCCTCCTGAATGTGCTTGGCGCCGTCACCGTGGCAGGTCGCGCAGATCTCGTTGGGGTCCGGTTTCTTGTCGCGGTGCGAGTACCGGGCGTGCGGGTTGCCGGCGAAGGTTTTCACCTGCTCCTCGTGGCAATCGGCGCACTTCGGCGGCTCGGCCGGACCGGCGCCGGGCGTCGGAGCAGGAGCCTCCGCCCGCGCAACGCTGCCCGCCGAAAGGAGCCCGGCGGCCAGCGCCGCCGCGGCAAGCGGAAGAGAGCCTCGGCGCCTCATCCCACCTCAGTCCTTCCGGAAAAAGGGAGGAGCGGTCAAGCGACCGCTCCTACCGAGCGTGAACCTCGTCGACGGAGAACTCCGCCTCCGGCCCGTGACACGCCGCGCAGGCCTCACCGAAGGGCGCTGTCATGACGTACGCGTGGGCCGCCACGTGGCGCTCATCGTGACAGCCGAGGCAGGCGGCGGCGACCGGCTGTGTCGGCGTGTACCAGTCCCGCAGCGTGACTGTCGGCAGGCGCGTGGCGAGCGCCTCATCTTCAGGCACCTGCTGGGCGCCCGGGACATGGCACGTCTCGCAGTCGCGCCGGTCGCCGGGGAAGCGCACTTCGTTGAAGTTGATCGGATTGGGCGGATTCGGTGGAGTAAAGAACCCATAGACCGTGTAGTCCTGCGTCAGCTCCTCGCCCGTATGGATCCGGTGGATCATCCGCTTGAAGTCGATCGACTCGACGGGCGCCTTGTCGGCGGGACGCCGCGCCACGTCACTCGCGTTCGGGTTGTGGCACATCACGCATTCTTCGGTGTTCAGGCGCTGTCCGCCGTGGAGCACGAGCCGATCGTGGCACGTGTTGCAGTTGGCCAGATCCACCACGGCGCGCCGTGCGACGGGCGTGCCGCCCGAGACGGAGGCGTAGTAAACAGGGTTGAAGGCCCCTTCCGTGATCGTCGGGCTGTCGTGGGGCGCCGGGTCGAGCGTGACCGTGCGGCGCGCCTCGATCGAGAAGGCCCAAGTGCCCGTGGCGTTCGCGGGGATTGCGTTGTTGAAGGTGTAGGTCGCGATCGTGCCGTTGAAGCTCGCCCCGTCGGCGCGCTCCCGCCGCGGGTTGATGGCGTAGTCCGTGGTGGGGCCGCCCAGGAGCAGGTTGAGGTTGCTCCCTCCCGTGGGCGTGGTGAAGGAGGCGGGTGGAACGGGCGTGGCGTCGTTCTCCGTGATCTTGAAGGTGACCGTCGGCTTCTGGCCGGGCACGGCATTGGACACGGACAGGATCTCCGCGTTCAGACCCTTGAGCTGCGTGGACTTGTAGGGAACCGTGTGCGCCCCCAGGATCGAAGCGTCCCATTCCCGATCACCCTGCGGCCGATGACAGGAGGAGCAGGCCGAGTCGTCCGCCTGCGGCCCGCCGGCGTGGTTCTCCCCCGTGGTCCAGTTGATGTCGTCGTGGCAGGCGCCGCAGGGCGCGCGGGCGGGGAACGTGTAGTAGTTGGCGTTCTGGGTGGCCGGTTCCGTGTGGCACCGGACGCAGTTACGGATGTCCTGCGGGAAGACGACGGTGGAGTAGTCGTTGACGCCCTGGTTGAACCCGATGATCTGGTAAGGCCTGCCGGCCTCGACACTCGGCAGGTTCTCGCCCCGGTGGATCTTGTGAACCATCACCTTCATGTCCACGGTGTTGCCCGTGTCCGGGTCGGTGGTCTGCGGGTTGTGACAGGTCACGCAGAGCTTGACCTCCTGCCGGGACCCGCCGTGCAGGGCAAGCAGGTCGTGGCACCGGTTGCAGATGCCCTCCGAGGTCTTGTCCCAGACCTCGGTGACCGCTGCGCCGTCGGGACGAAAGTCGTACTCCACGTTGTCGTAGTAGTTCTTCTCCTGGATCCCGGCCATGTTGCGGGTCGCGTAGATCGCCAGCGTGTGCGTCTTGGTCTGGTCGAATCCGGCGGGCAGCACGGTCCGGAACCTGTAGATCGAGTGCCCGATCTCGAGGTCCGTCCACGTTCCTCCCGAGTCCGCGGCCGCCTGTGTGGCGGAGACGTTGGTGATCGGGCTCTTCTGGACCCGTGTCGTGTAGGCCGTGTAGTACCGGGTCCCCGCGTCCCACCAGGCCAGCACCTGGCTGATCGAAAGCGGTCCCGGCGTCACCTGCCCCAGCCGGTCGAGCGGCTGCTGGAAGTCGTCGGTGAAGGAGAGGTCCACGACCGGCCGGCGATCCTCCGGGATCGTGATCGAGTTGACGGTGATGTGGAAGCCCGGCCGGATGTAGCCGATCTCGTCTTCGGTCATGTAGAACTCTTTTGCGCTGGGCGAATAGGCCTGTGCCGACGGGCCGCGCGGGTCGAGCGCGCGTGGCGCTCGGGGACCCCCGGTCGAGAGCGGAACCAGAGCGAGAAATCCCGCCGCCAGAAGGACGCCGCGGTTTGCCGTCATGGCACCACCTCCGGAGATTCGAAACCGATTATTCGATGGCGCATCCTAAGGGCACTGGTGTATCTGCATCAATTGGCGTTCCGTGAATTCCCGCGCTTTCGCCGTTCTTACGCCCCGGCCGGAACCGCCGGCTCTCCCCGGTCGAGCGCGCGCTTCAACTGCTGCGTCAGCAGAAAGACCTGCGGGCGGCTGATCTTCGAGCCCGGTCCCCGCCTCTCGATGAGGTCGAGGGACGCCCGTGCCAGAAGTACCGGCAGGGCCGTGAACTCGACCAGGCCCTGCGGCGCGGCGGCGGACTGGAGCCTGGCGATATAGGCCGCCGCGGTCTCGAGGTCCCGCCGCGCCAGGGCGAGGATCTCGGCTCGAGGCACACCGGCCCGAAGGTCCCCTCGGAGGCGTCCGTGGCCGAGTCCTTGAGGATGTTGGTGAGCTGCAGCGCCTCACCGAAGGTCGAAGCCCGCTCCCTCAGGAAGGGGGCGATTGCCTGCAGCCCGGGCCGCCCGAGCAAGAAGAGCTCCGTCAACATCTCCCCGACGATCCCGGCCACGACATAGCAGTAGGCCTTCAGGTCCGGCAGGTTCGAGAGCACGGGGGCTTTCCCGCGGGTGCGCGCGACGTACCGGGCCATGCCTTCCGCCGAACGAATCACGTGGGCCCTCACGGGCTCGACCGCGTCGGGGCGCAAGGCGAAGAAGGCGTTCAGGACGAAGGGGACCTCGGCGATCAGCTCCCGGTAGCCCGCATGCGCGGATGGGCCGGCGGCGCTCCACTTGCCGGACAGCCGCTCGGCCTGCGGCCGCGAGTACGCCGCCAGAAGCGCCCGGAACTCGGAGAGCGCCGCGATGCGGCTTCCACGCTCCCAGTGCGCGGCGTCCTCGAAGGTGTCCGCAATGCGGAACAGCGGGTACGCGATCATGACTCGTGCCGGGTCGGCTCGGGCCGAACCGGAAGGGAGAGCGCGAAGGTGCGGCTGGTCTTTTCGAGGAGCCCCTCGAGGCACGCTATCGGGCGGCCCCCCGTTCGCGCAGGCTCCGCCGACAATGACCCACTCGCGGAGCGTGTCCCGCTCTTCGCTGCCACAGCGCCTCGGGCCCCAATCTGTCAACAGATAGCCCGAACTAGACAGACTAATGCTCGAACTTCAGAGGAACGTGCTCGTGCGTTCCCTGCGTGCGGCGCTGCTCGTAGTTGAAGACGTAGTCCTTCCCGACGAAGGGGCTCCTGTTGTTGTGGCATTGTGAGGTGCATGTCTCCGCGTCGATCAAGACCAGGCCGAGGTTGACCATTTCGGCGCGTTTGTACTCCCTGTTCTTCAGCGTCATTGCTCCTTCCTTCAGGTACTCGCTGCCCGGCCCGTGGCACGACTCGCACTGCACCCCCACCAGCTCCGGCGTTTTCTCGACGCTGACGAATCCGCCGGGCTTGCCGTAGCCAGTCGTGTGACAGGCGAGGCACTTCTCGTCGTGCGTGTAGTCCTTCTGAGGATCGAGGTTGGCCTTCTTCTTGGCCTCGGCCGCGACGCCGGTACGGAGCAGCTCGAAGGACTTCGCCATCTTCGTCTGCTCCCACGTCTGGAACTGCTTGAGGTGGCACATCTTGCACTTCTTTGCTCCCGCGTAGGAGGGAGTCCTGGCTCCCGCCCACGCGGAAAGGAGAAGCGCGAGTCCGCCCGCGAGGAAGAACGAACACCGAAAGGTTTTCATGGGCTGTCTCTCCTTTGTCGCGACGGCGCGTGTGAACGCCCTCGAGCGGGCCGAGGCGAATCGCTCGTGGCGTCCGGGGGCTGCCAGCCGCGGGCGAGAAAGGCGATCAGGTTGGCCAGATCGTCCGCCTCGAGGCGCGGCCAGGGCACTCCGTACGCGCTCATCTTTTCGCCCATGGCCGGCGCGTGATTCCACATCTGCTGGACGATGCCCTCCTTGGGCTGGCCGGCGGCGACCGCGCGCAGGGCGGGTCCGACGTTGCCCTCGCCGCGGTGCCCGTGGCAGGAGGCGCAGCCCTTCGTCCGGTAGATCGCCTCGCCGCGCGCTACGTCTCCCGGCCGCCCGCCGTAGCGGGAGAGGAAGAGATAGGCGAAAAGATCCGCCATCTCCTCCTCGTGAAACGTCGGCGGCGCCATGCCCAGCGTCGCCATCGCCTCGGCCATCGCCGGCCAGTGGTTCCACATCCTACCCGCCAGTTGCGTGACGCTGCCCCGCAGCTCCGCCTTGCCGAGGTCCGGGCCGATAGCCGAGCCGCGGCCGAAGATGGCGTGGCACCGGGCGCAACCCTTGCTCGCGAAGAGCGCCCTGCCGCGATTCGGATCGCCCGCCGACCGGAACTCCCGCGCCGTCTCGCGCTGCCCCTGGCTGCGCAGATATCCGAAGAGATCCACGATCTCGCTGCCTTCGAACTTGGGCACGTCCATGCCCAGCCGCCGGATGGCGGGCACCATCACCGGGCCGTGGTTCCACAGGTCCTGGGCGATGCGCAGCGGCGCCGTGCCGCGGGCGAGCCGGTCCAGCGCGGGGCCCGCGGTCCCCCCTTCCCGGCCGATCCGGTGGCACTGGATGCAGTGCTTCTGCGCGAAGAGCACCTTGCCGACCTTCGGGTCACCCGGCTCGTCGAAATAGTTGAGGAAGTAGAGAAAGGCGATCAGGTCGCCGAGCTCACTCTCCTTGAAGGACGGCCGGATGATTCGGTTCTCCTCCATCTTGCGCCCCATCACCTGCGAGTGGTTCCACATGCCCGCGGCCAGCTCGAAGAAGGAGCCTTTGACCGCCGTGCGGCCCAGGTCCGGCCCGATGCGCCCGCCCGTGCCGCGCACCGCGTGGCACTGGACGCACCCCTTCTCCACGAAGAGCGATTGGCCGCGGACCGGGTCGCCGAACTCGGCGCGGGCCAGCGCCGCCACGAGCAGGGCGGCGAGCACGAGCGCACCGGCCGCGGCCGACGAGCGGGGCCGGTTACTCATGTCCCGCCCCCACGGCCGCCGGAAGGTAGCTCTGAACCCGCGTGCTGACTTCCTCCAAAGACTTCTCGCGCCCCTCGTGGATCTCCCAGATCGAGACGATCGGGAAGAGCTTGGAGAAGACGGAGTAGAGGAAGATGAAGGTTGCGACGAACGCCGCCATCAGCGACCATTCCACCCAGGAGGGCGTGTAGGTGGCCGCCGTCAGGGGAAGTCTCGGATTCGAGAGGCTCGGAACCACGATCAGGAAGCGTTCGAGCCACATGCCGATCTCGACCGAGACCGCGGCCGTCACGGTCCCCCAGACCGTCCCGCGCGTCCGGTTGTTCGCGAGCATCGCGAAGGGAACCACGAAACACGTCACGACCATCGTCCAGAAGAGAGGCGAGAAGCGGCCCTCCGTCTTGGAGAGGAAGATCACCATGTGGGACGGCTCGCCCCCGTAGTAAGTCGTGAGGAACTCGGCGAACGTGAAGTAGAACCAGAGCAGGGTCATGACGAGGAGCAGGAGCCCCAGGTTGTTGAAGTGCACGGGCTTGAGGTAGTCCTCCAGGTGGTAGGCGCGCCGGATGATCGCCATGGCGATCAGAATCGCGGCGATCCCCGAGAAGATGGCGCCGACGACGAAATAGGGTCCGAAGATCGTCGAGTGCCACATCGGCTGGACCGTCATCGCGAAAACCCAGGAGACGACGGTGTGAACGCTGACGGCGATCGGGATCACGATGACCGCCATCGCGGCAATCGCCCGGTTGAGCAGGCGCTGCTGCCGCGGCGTGCCGGTCCAGCCGAGGGCCAGCGTGCGGTAGAGCCATTTGCGGCCCGGAAAGTTGTCGCGCAGAATGGCGATGTCGGGGATGAGCGGCAGATACAGGTAGATCGTGCTGGCCGTCAGATAGGTCGCGATCGAGGCGACGTCCCACAAGAGCGGCGAGGTGAAGTTGCCGTGGCGCAGGATGTTGAAGACCCGGTCCGGCCGCCCGAGGTCCAGAATCACGCATCCCATGCCGAACCAGAGGACCAGGACCGTTATCACTTCGGCCGAGCGCGTGATCGAGCGGCGCCATTCGGCGTGCGCTAGCCGCAGGATCGCCGAGATCAGCGTGCCGGCGTGGCTGATGCCGATGAAGAAGACGAAGTTGGTGATGTAAAGGCCCCAGTAGACGGGAACGTTCAGGCCGGTGACCGAGAGGCCGCGGCGCAGCTGCGAGAGATAGGCGAAGACGCCCCAGGCCGCGATCGAGAGCAGGATGGCGGTGCTGATCCGGAAGGCGCGGCCCGTCCGCTCGATCGGGCGCAGCAGCCGGGCATCCTCGCCAAGCTCAAACTTCTCCACCCCATTCTCCTTTCGACAGGTAGACGACCTTCGGCCGGGTCCCCAGCTCCTCGAGCAGCCGGAAGGCGCGCGGCCCCTGCGACAGCCGGGAGACGGCGCTGCGCGGATCGTCGAGATCTCCGAAGACCATCGCCTCCGCGGGACACGTCTCGACGCAGGCCGGAACGTAGTCGCCTTCCCGCAGCGGCCGGCCTTCCGCCCGGGCCCGGTCGCGCGCGCGCTGCAGGCGGTGGTGGCAGAACGTGCACTTCTCGACGACGCCCTTGGGCCGCACCGAGACGTCCGGGCTCAAGCTGTCCTCCATGGGGCGCGGCCACTGCGGGCGATCCCAATTGAAATAGCGGACCGTGTAGGGACAGGCGGTCGTGCAGTAGCGGCACCCGATGCAGCGGGGGTAGACCTGGGAGACGAGGCCCTCCCGGTCGATCTGCGTCGCCTTCACGGGGCAGACGCGGGTACACGGGGGGCGCTCGCAGTGCATGCACGGCAGTGGCACCAGCCGCAGCTCCGGCCCCGTCCCGTGCTCCCCTCCCTGGAAAGGAACCAGTCGCAGCCAGGAGATCGCGCGACCCCTCTCGGCGCGCTCCGGCCCGGCGGGCGGGACATTGTTCTCGGCCTGGCACGCCACAACACAGGCCTGGCAAGCCGTGCAGCGGTCTAGATCGATCACCATCGCCCAGCGCGCCATGCCTAGGCCCTCCTGTCGGCCGGGCGGCCGCGTTCGCCTCCGTCCGCCTTCGTCACCTGCACCTTCGTCGAGCCCGGATCGGGCAGCCCGGAGAAGAGCTCTCTCTCGCCCGAGACCAGCCGCAGCGGGTTCGCCCCGACGCCGGCGGCCCAGCGCCCGCCGGCGCGCTTTCCCTGGCCGACCGGGATCGCGACGACGCCGGGCACGACGCGCAGCCCCACCCGCGCGCACACCGAGATCGCACCGTGGGGCGAGGAGACCGTCACACGGTCCCGGTCGGCGATCCCGAGCGCGGCGGCCGTCTCCGCATGGAGGTCCGCCCACGTCTCCCACCGCTCCTCTTCACCGGGATCGAGAATCCCCTGCAGAAACGGTAGCTCGGCGCCCGTTCCGCCGGCCAGGGCGAGCGGCTCGAAGAGCACGAGGGCGAGCGCATCGGGCTTCGGCTCCAGGCCGCCGGCCACGGCGGCCCGCGGCCGCCGCTCGAGAATGTCCGCCCGAAACTCGAAGCGCCCGGAGCGGGTCTTCAAGACGCGTTTCCAGTCGCCGTGGTCGTAGAAGGGATCCCACCAGCCGCCGGTCTCCAGCGACTTCGTCCACAGCTCTTCGGCGGAGCGGTAGCCCGGCACCCACCAGCCCGCCCCCTCCATCATGCGGACCCAGGCTTCGTCGAAGGCCGTGCCCATGATGGCGCCGCGTTTCTGCTCGTAGAGGCCCTGCATCTCCGCCTTCAGCAGCGACCGGACGTCCTTCCAGGGAAACGCTGCGGCGATCTCCGGCCCGGTGCGTCGGGCCAGCTCGAGGAAGATCTCGGAGACCGGCCGAACGTCGTGGAGCGGCCTGGCGAGCGTCGGCCGCGAGAGGCTGACGACGGGATAGGGCACGCCCGGCGGTGTCGTCTGGAGCTCCCACTGCTCGAGGAAATGCGCCTCCGGAAGGATCCAGTCGGCGTGGAGCGAGGTGTCGTCGGGAATCGTGGCGAAGGAGACGACCAGCGGGACCCGCTCGAGCGCCGCCGCATAGCGGTCGGGCGCGAAGGAAGCGAAAACCGGATCCGCATCCAGGACGATGACCGCCTCGACGGGATACGGCGAGCCGGAAAGAATTGCCTCGGCCAGCCGCTCGGGATCGGAGGGAAGGGAGGCCAAGTCCCCGCTGCCCGCGCCGTCGAGGCGCGGACGGCCGCGCCCGTGAAGCGCCACCGCGTCCTCAGGCAGCCGGGGCCATTGGGCGAGCGGCGCCTCCTCCGCCACGAGCACGCCGCCCGGGGAGTCGATGCTGCCGAGCAGGGCGTTGAGCGTTTGCGCGACGAGATGGCCGTGGAGAGAGCCGGGCAGGAGAAAGCCGCGGCGCGGGCCCACGGCCACGCCGCGGCGGGCGGCGGCGAGCTCGCGCGCCACGCGCAGAATCACGTTCGCGGACACGCCGGTCTCCTCGGCCACGCGCTCCAGGCCGTAGTCGCGCTCGAGCAGCTCGCGCAGGCCGCGCCGGGGCTCTCCCCTGGCTCCCGCCACCTCTTCGAGCCCCACTGTATGTTCGGCGACAAACTCCTTGTTGTAGAGGCTTTCGGCGACGATCACTGCCGCCACTCCCAGGCCGAAGACCCCTTCGGTGCCCGGCCGGACGGCAATCCACTGGTCGGCCGAGGCGGCGGTGATCGACAGCCGCGGCTCGACCTGCACGAGCTTGCCGCGCCGGCCCGTGCGGCCCTGCCGGAAGTGGCCGTACGCGCGCGAGGTGTGGACCGGCGAGCTCCAGGCCTCCAAGAGCGCGCCGCCCAGCGAGAGAACGTAGTCGGCGGAAGAGAGGTCGTAGGCGGGAGCGGCCAGCAGACCCTGGCCAAGCTGCAGGGCGAGCGAGGCGGAGACCTCGCCGCGGTCGAGCGTCACGTCGTTGGGCGAGCCGAACGCCGCGAGAAAACGCTGCGCGAGGCGGCTTCCCACGCGCCGGGCGCCGCCGCGTACCAGGACGAGCGACTCGGGCCGTCCTTTCGCTCGGAGCGTCTTCAGGCGCGCGGCGATCTCTCCGAGGGCGCGATCCCACGAGACTCGCTCGAAGGATTCGAGCGTTCCACGCGGCCCGACCCGGTGGAGCGGTCCGGCGAGGCGGTCAGGATGATAGAGGCTCTGGAGAGCCGCCTGCCCGCGCGGGCAGAGACGGCCCCCATTGACCGGATGGAGCGGGTTTCCGTCGACCTTAACCACGCGCTCGCCGATCCGCCGGACGCGCAATCCGCAGCCACCCGGGCAGAGGCTACAGACGGAGAGGACGAAGCTCTCCGGCCCCCGCAGCGGGTAAACGGGCAGATCGGCGGCCTGGAGAAGATCGCCCAGCGTCCGTCCCGCCGGCACGCCGGCCGCCGCCCCCGCCGCAGCACCCACCGCAAAACCCAGAAAGCGCCTGCGGCTGACGCTTGCGCTTCGCTCCATCACACGCTCCACAAGTCGCTCATCGATGACACGTCGTGCATTCCGCCGACACGCCACGGCGGCGGTGGCAGTCGAGGCAGTCCTCCATGACCAGGCGCCGCACCCGCGACGGCGGCTCCCTGCTCTTTCCGATCTCTCCGTGGCAGACCGGGCAGTCGAGCTTGGCCACCACGACGTGGCGCCGATGCGAGGAGTACACGTGCGACGGCTGGCGGAAGAGCGGCTTCCAGTCGAGCGGCGTGCCCGCCTTCAAGAGCCGGACAAGCTCGCGCTCCTCGGCGCTCTTGCCCTGGGGCTCGAGGTGGCAGACCGCGCAGACGTCGGCAGCCGGAAGCCCGGAGAAGGCCTCCGTCTCGTAGAACTGGTGGCAGGTCGAACAGGACAGCGAGGCCTCCTCGACGTGTTTGCGGTGGTTGAAGGCGATCGGCTGGCGGACCGGCTTCGTCGGCCCGTGGTAGGGAAGCAAGGCGACCACCGCCGCGGTGATCATGAAGGGAACCAGAACGCCGAGAGCGGGCGCCACCCATCGAGCGCGCTTCTCGGTCATCGCTCGTCCTCCGGCGACGTGTTCAGGAAAGTGATCAGATCCCCGACGTCGTTCTCGGCCAAAAGCGGCCACGACATGCCGAGATCCTGGGCACGCCGGTACATCGCGGGGCCGTGCCGCCAGAGGGCCGTCGCCATCGTCACCGCCGTGTAGTTCCTGCCTCGCCCGCGAAGCCCCGGTGCCTGAGGAGTGCCCTGTGCGCGTCGCCCGTGGCAGTGGCTGCAACTGCGACCCGCGAAGAGCACCTCGCCGACCTTCGGGGAACCTCCCGGCTCGGCGTAGCGGAAGCTGTAGAGAAACGCGAGCAGGTCGGCCATCTCCTGCTTGCGGAAGATGGCGCGCGCGACGCGCAGATGCTCCATCTGCCGCAACATCGCCGGGGAGTGGTTCCACATGGAGCCGGCAAGCTCGAGCATGGTGGCCGGGAGCTGGCGGCCCGGCCCGAGCTCCGGACCGACGCGCCCGGCCTCGTCCTTGACCGAGTGGCAGGCGGCGCACGACTTGTCCCGAAAGACCTGCCAGCCGCGTCCAAAATCCGCCCGCAGCAGGTCCTCATCCAGCCTGGGGGCTGCCCCTCCGCCCCGGACGTAGCTCAAGATGTCGTTCATCTCGCGGCCTTCGAAGCGAGGCCGTTCGGCGTCGCTGGCGCCCGGGTGGTTCCACATCGCCGTCGCCCAGCCGACAGCGGTCATCATCGCGTCGAGGACGATGACGTCCTTGGGGGCGCGATCCCCTCCGCTCTGCACGCGGTGGCAGGCGACGCAGCCCTTCTCGACGAAGAGGCTCTGACCCCGTTCGGCGTTGCCGGGCTCTCCGACGTATCGGAGCGTGTAGACGTAGGAGAGGAGGTCGGCCATCTCCCGCTCGCTGAAAGCGGGCTGAACGATCTTCTGCATTTGCATCCGCTCCCACATCTGGGGAGCGTGGTTCCACATCACGGTGACCAGTCGGTCCGGCCCCGAACGCCCCGACCCATCGGCGGCCAGATCCGGGGCCTGGCTCGCCCGTCCCGCTCCGGGGCTGTGGCAGGAAGCGCAGCCCTTCGTTTGAAAGAGTTCCGCCCCGGCCCGAGGGCTCCCGGCGACAAGCGACGACCAGCGGCTCTTCGACTGCTTTCTCTCCCAGAGCAGAACGGCGAGCAGAAGACCGACCGCCGCGAGCGCCAGCAGGACCCGGATCCACAGCCGGGCCCCCGAAGGTCCGCTGCCGCTGTCGGCGGGTCCTGCTTGTGGCGATGACACGGAACCGTTTCCTGGCTCGCTCCGTTGCACGCCATCTGCCACCCGACTTCCTGGAGCACCCAACGCCCACCCGTAACGGGAGAACCTTTCGCGGCAACCAGTCCCGGGCCGGCCGGCGACCGCGGCGGGGAACGGCCGCGCGCGCGGCGAAGAAGACGTCGCGTCAGAAAAACCGCCAGCGTCCGAAAACCTGACAGCAGGAGCCCCGGGGGGCCCGGAGGGCTCTCAGCCCTCCTGATGGTACTGGCGTAGCTTTCGGTGGAGCGTGTCGCGGGAGATGCCGAGCAGAGAGGACGCTCGCGTGCGGTTACCCCGGCAAAGGCGCAGGGCCTGCTCGATCGCCGCACGCTCCAGGGTCTCGAGAGAGAGCGGCTGCTCGCTGAAGCGGCCCGGCAGCGGGGCGCCTTCGGACTTGCGCAGGAGGGGGCCCAGGTCCTTCTCGGTGATGACGTGCGGGTCGTCGCGCGAGAGCGCGACCGCGCTCTCCAGGACGTTCTCGAGCTCGCGCACGTTGCCCGGAAACGAGGAGTGGACGAGCAGGTCCGCCGCGGAGCGGGCCAGCGTGATCTCGCGGCCCGTGCGGCGCGAGATCCGGCCGATGAACGTGTGCGCCAGCACGAGCACGTCCTCCGGCCGCACTCGCAGAGGCGGCAGCTCGATCACCACGGTGGCGATTCGGAAATAGAGGTCCGGCCGCAAGTGCTCGTCTCGCAGCGCCGCCAGCGGACGGTTGGACGACGCGACGATCCGCACATCGACCTGCACGAGCTTGGCGCTGCCGACGGGCCGCAGCTCCCCCTCCTGGAGCACCCGCAGCAGCTTGACCTGCGCCTCCTTCGGCATCTCGCCGATCTCGTCGAGAAAGACCGTGCCTCCGCCCGCCGTGACGAAGATGCCTGGAGCATCGGCGTAGGCGCCGGTAAAGGCGCCGCGGCGGACGCCGAACAGCTCGCTCTCCACCAGCTCGCGCGGAATCGCGCCGCAGTTGACCGGTAGGAAGGCGCTGCCTGCCCGCGGGCTGGCCGCGTGGATCGCCCGAGCCATCATCTCCTTGCCGGTGCCTGTCTCGCCGATGAGAAGCACTGAGGCGTCGGTGGCGGCGACGGTTTTCGCGTGCTCGATAGCGCGAAGCATCGCGGTTGACACGGAGAGGATCGTCTCGAAGGACGGGGCACGATCGAGATTGGCTTCGAGCTGCCGCACGCGCTCCCGCAGTTCGAAGACCTCCAGCAGGCGCGCCATCTTTTTCCGCAGGGCGTGCGAGTCCATCGGCTTGGTGAGATAGTCCTCTGCGCCCCGCTTGATCGCCTCCACGGCGGTTTCGATCGTGCCGTAGCCCGTCATGACGACGACCGCCAGGTCCGGATCGCGCCGGTGCAGCTCATCCAGAAGCGTCAGGCCGTCGGTGACCGGCATGATCAGGTCGACGAGCGCCACGGCGATGCCGGGGTTGCGCTCATGGATCGCCAGCGCCTCTGCTGCCGAATGAGCCACCTCGACCGAGTAGCCCTCCCCCACCAACAGCTCCTGAAGGGTCGCGGCAAGCCGCGCGTCGTCGTCGACCACGAGGATCCCGCAGGGGTGCGGCGCAAAGGATGAGCTCACGGCCTGGCTCCCCCGGCCTCGGGGCCCCAGACCGGCAGCTCGACGCGAGCGACGGTCCCGCGCTCCGGCTCGCTCTCGATGCGGATCGAGCCGCCGTGCTCGAGGACGATGTTACGTGCGATGGCCAAGCCGAGCCCGGTGCCTTTGCCCGGCCCCTTGGTCGTGTAGAACGGCTCGAAGACATGCGGAAGCTCCGAGGGAGCGATGCCTAAGCCCTGGTCGACGATTCGAACCTCGATCCGACCCTCGTCCGTCCGGCCACATCGAACGGCAATCTCGCCGCCGTCGAAGACGGCGTCGAGCGCGTTGCTGAGAAGAATGAGGAACAGAGCCTCGAGCAGGTTGCGGTCGGCCAGCACTTGGTCGTCATCGATCGCGTCGACGTCGAGGGAGAGACGGATGCTCTTGGCATCGAGCGCCGGCGCCAGAAATCCGACAACCGATGCGAGGCAGTCGGCGATCGGTTGTGGCTCCTTCCGGGCGGCGGGCCGGCGCCCGAACTCGAGCAGCCGCCGGACGAACTGCTGGCAGTAGAGGATGTCGCTCTCCAACCGTTCGAGGTCAGGCTGGCAGAGTTCGTGATGGCTGCGCTCCCGCATCATCTGCACACGCAGGAGCATAGCGGCCAGAGGCGTGTTGAGGTGGTGCGCGGTTCCCGCCGCCATCTTGCCCATGCTCGTCAGCTTCTCGATCTCCAGCAGCCGCTGCCGCAGCCGGACGCGCTCGCGGATGTCCGTCGTCACCTCGAGAAAGAGATTGAGACCCGGCACCTCGCGAAATGGCAGCAGAGTGAGCTGCACTTCGAGACTTTCGCCCCGGCTGTCACGACGACGTGTCTCGACCTCGATGACTGGCCGTCCCTCCTGTGCGTCCCGCAAGAACTGTTGCAGCTCCTCTTCCCTGTCCGCAAGAACCGTCGGAAGCCGGTGGCCGAGGACTTCCGCCTTCGTGAACCCGTAGAGCCTTTCGGCGGCGGCGTTCCATTCCGTGACCCGGAGCTCGACATCGTAGAGCGCCACGGCACCAGGGGAGGCTTCCAGGAGGTGCCGATAGTGCTCCCGAGATCGGCGCAGCTCCTCCTCGCTCCGGCGACGCTGGCGCAGCACGTACCACGCCGCCCACGCGGCGAGCAGCAGCGAGGACGCCACGCCGCGGCTGATGTACAGGTAGTGGAGCGTCACGTAATCGACGTCGCGGAAGAAGTGGCCCTCCGCCAGCTCCCACGCGGCGAAGACAACGGCCACGATGCTGATGCTCGAGAGCAGCAGCGTGACCCAGAACCAGCGGGCTTCATGCGAGCTCCGATTCATCGGGTTGCCAGCCGCAACCGTGGGCGTCTGGCCGAACCGGCCCGGTCGTCCCGCGTCACGAACTCCTCCCGGTCACGCCCCTCACCGTCGCACAGCAACGCGCTCGCCCCCGAACGTCCCGGCCGGACGATCGACAGCATCCGCTTCTACAACTTCGAACGCACCCGCGGGGGCTATTGACTTCGCGGCTGCCTCCCGGCTCAACTCTTCCGCCCCAGCTTTTTCGACCACAGGCACCAGCTCACCTAGCCCATGAACCCCAACCACACTGGAGCCCGAACTGTCAACGCCTAGTCCGAACGAGACAGACTAGTACACGATCCGCCGGGACTGCGCAGGCAGGGCCGCCGGCCGCCCCGGACGCGCGCATCCACCACGCAGGCCCCATTCTCGAGCACGTTCACGGGGTCTAGATCCATTTCTCGTGCATCGGGGCAGGCCGCGACGAGCGGTGAGACCCTCAGGAGCAGTTCGCGCAAGGCCGCCTTGTCGGCCCGCGCGGCCTGCAGACGGTAGAGGTGATCCCTTCGTCGTCTCCCCATCTGCCGTCCATCGTCTGCCGGCTCCGCGACTCAAGCACCGGTCGGCTCGGGTACAGCGGGTTTGTTTCGGTCCAGCGCCCTCTTTAGCCGCTGCGTCAGCAGAAAGACTTCCGGCCGGCTGACCTTGGAGCCCGCCCCGTGCTTCTCGATCCGATCCAGAGACGCCCGCGCGAGCAGCACCGGCAGGGCCGTGAACTCGACCAGGCCCCGCGGAGCCTGCGCCGACTGGAGAGCCCGGATGTAGTCGGCGGCCGTCGCGAGGTCGCCTCGCGCGAGCCCGAAGACCTCCTCGCGCGGCACGTCGGGAGGCAGGTACCGGCGCCCCTCGGAGGCGTCCGCGGCCGAGTCCTTGAGGATGTTGACCAGCTGCAGCGCCTCACCGAAGGTCGAGGCCCGCTCCCTCAGGAAGGGGGCGATCCCCTGCAGCCCCGGCCGCCCGAGCAGGAAGAGCTCCGTCAGCATCTCCCCGACGATCCCGGCCACGACATAGCAGTAGGCCTTGAGGTCCGGCAGGTCCGAGAGGACGAGGGCTTTCCCGCGGGTGCGCGCGACGTACCGGGCCATGCCTTCTGCCGAACGAATCACGTGGACCCTCACGGGCTCGACCGCGTCGGGGCGCAAGGCAAAGAAGGCGTCGAGGACGAAGGGGACCTCGGCGATGAGCTCCCGGTAGCCTGCATGCGCGGATGGGCCGGCGGCGCTCCACTTGCCGGCCAGCCGCTCGGCTTGCGGCCGCGAGGACGCGGCCAGAAGCGCCCGGAACTCGGAAAGCGCCCCGATCCGGCTCCCAGGCTCCCAGCGCGCGGCGTCCTCGAAGGTGTCCGCGATGCGGAAGAGCAGGTAGGCGATCATCACCTCACGCCGGGTCGGCTCGGGAAGGACGGGGATCGAGAGCGCGAAAGTGCGGCTGGTCTTTTCCAGCAGATCTTCGAGCGAAGCCACGCCTACGCTCCGGCGTCCAGCAGCTTCTCGAGAAACACCGATACCCGGCCGGTGCCGTCGACGACCCGGCTCCGCATCCGCAGCAGAGTCATGATCGTCGCCGGGCGCGCCAGGGCGTGAAGGAGCGCCGCGGCCCGGCGGACACTCCCGTCTTCTCCGACGCATCGAGCCAGGTACTCCGGCAACTCCTCCTCGGCGCCGTCGCTGACGGCACGAACCACGATGTACGGGATCCCCCGCGCCGCCGCCGCGCGGGCCCACCCCGCAGACTCCATGTCCACCGCAGAGGGTGTCGGCTGGCCGAGAGAGCGGAGAAGCTCCGCCCTGCCCGAGGCGCTCGTCACCGGCCGGTCCGCGGTCACCAGTGTCGCCTCCGTCGCTCCGGAGGCCACCGCGCGCGCGAGAAGGCGCGCGTCGGAGGCGGGAGCCTCTCCCCTCGCATCCCGTATCCGCCGCGAAACCAGGATTTCTCCGATGGCCAGGTCCCGCGAAAGCGCGCCGGCAACGCCGGCGCCGATCAGGGCCGAAGGGCGTCTGGCGTCGCAGAGCGCCGCGGCGCCCCGGGCGGCCCTCTGCGCGCCGTCTCCCGTCCGCGCGATCACGACCTCGGTCCGGCCGATCGACGCGTCCGCGACGAGGTCGCGGCCGAAACGGACGTCGCGCGCGTGACCGGTGATCGCGTCGAACTCTTCCTCGAGTGCCGTCACGATGGCGACCGGCCCCCCCTCAGCCGCGGGCATAGCCCTTCTCCCGGAACCAGGCGACCGCCCGCGCGAGGGCCTCCTCGACGGGAGTCTGGGGCATGCCGAGCTCCCGTACCGCCTTGCCGGCGTCGAAGAACATCCGGTGTCGCGACATGCGGACACTCTCGAGCGACACCCGCGGAGGCCGGCCCGTCCAGTTGGCGAGCAGCGTGCCGACGGCGGCGGCCGCGAGCGGCACCGCATGGGGAAGCCGCAGCGAGGGGGCCTTGCGCCCCGTCAGCCGCCCGAGCGCCTCCAGGATCTCCTTCAAGGTCATGTTCCGATTGCCGAGAATGTACTTCTCTCCCACGCGCCCCTTGCCGGCGGCGAGCAGGTGCCCGAGGGCGACATCGCGCACGTCCACGAGGTTCAGGCCGGTGTCCACGTACGCCGGGATCCGGCCGTCGAGAAAGTCCACGATCATCTGCCCGGTTGGCGTCGGGCGGATGTCGAGCTCGCCGACGGGAGTGGAAGGGTTCACGATGACGACGGGCAGTCCCCGGGCCGCCCACCGCTCGGCCACGCGCTCGGCATCGTACTTGCTCTTCTTGTAGACGCCCACGATGCGACCGCGCGAGACTGGCGCCTTCTCGTCCGCCGGCGCCCCGCCGGGCCCAAGCCCCAGCGCCCCGACCGAGCTCGTGTAGACCACCCGGGACACGCCGGCCTGCGCCGCGGCCGCGAGCACGTTCTCGGTGCCGGAGACGTTGACCCGGTAGAGCTCCCCGGGGTCTCTCGCCCACAGGCGGTAGTCTGCGGCGCAGTGGTAGAGCGTCGCGACACCGGCCATCGCCCGGGAAAGCGAAGCGGGGTCGGTCAGGTCGCCTTCGGCGAGCTCGACACCGAGGCCTTCCAGGTTGTCGCGGCGGCTGCTGCGGCGCACCAGACAGCGGACAGCCC
>JBOGJK010000256.1:0-1822 GCA_050745345.1 Thermoanaerobaculia bacterium | reverse complement strand
GGACAAGGCGGGAGTGGTCGGCCGCGTCGCTCCCGGCGCCTATGCCGACCTCGTGGCGGTCCCAGGCGATCCGCTCGCCGATGTGAAGGTGCTCGAGAAGATCGCCTTCGTCATGAAGGACGGGAAGGCCTACCGCAACGAGCTGCGCTGAGTCAGCGCTGGCTTCGGGGCGGCTCGACACCCGGGACGCGGTCGGCGACCATGATGCTGTAGACCTGCTCCCAGGCTCCGATCGTGAGAAGCGACCCGTCGGGCGAGATCCCGAAGGTCTCGATCGCCTTGTCGGCCTGGAAGCCGGCGAGCTTGCGCCGGCTTCCACCGGTGTCGCGCGCGGGATCGAACGGCTGGACGTAGAGGCCGGTGGCGCCCGTCTCGTCCTGGCCGACGAAGACGAGAGACTTTCCATCCGGCATCCAGCGCGAGCGTCCGACCGAAGTGGCCGTCGTTCCGGAGACGGGCAGGCGCGCCTCGAAGGCGGTCGCCGCCCCGTCCTCCACCTGCGAGACGCGCAGGGCGATCAGGTTGGGACGCAGGGCGATCCGGTACGAGACGAACCGGCCGTCCGGAGAGAGGTCCGGGATGAGCGGCTGCCCGGGCACCAGCAGCGTCGCTTCCGTCCCGTCGGGGTGGATCTTCGTGATGCCGCGTCTGGGGCCGTTGCCCTGGCCGTAGACGATCCAGCGGCCATCCGGGGTCGCGGTCGGGTTCTCGGCGTCGAGGCCGTCGCGCGTCACCTGCCGGGCGGAGCCGCCGTCGGGGTCGGCCATCCAGATCTCGAAGGCGCCCGTGCGGTTCGAGCTCCAGAGAATCTTTCGTCCGTCGCGGGTGAAGCCCGGGTCCCAGTCCTCGGCCGCATCGTCGGTCAGCCGGCGGATCGCGCCGGTCTTCGCCGAGATCGCCCACAGATCGAGGTTGTCGCTGCGGTTGGAGGAGAAGACGATCCAGTCGCCGTCGGGCGCGTAGCAGGGCTGCCGGTCGGTGCTGTTGCCCTGTGTGAGCCAGCGGCCCTCTCCGGCGACGGCGCCGTCGCGCAGAGGCAGCTCCTGCAGGTTCTCGCGCAGCGAGCGCGTGTCGAAGACCAGGCTCCCGGGCCCGAGGATGTCGAGGACATCGCCGATCGACGGGATCCAGAAGAGGGTGCGGGTCCGCCCGGAGCGGGTGCTCTGCAGCAGGACGCGCGCCGCGCTTCCGGTCACAGCCCCCACGACCGACTCGCTGCGGGAGTAGACGATGCCGCCCGAGCCCGTCCAGGCGGGCGAGGAGAAGGCGCCGATCGACCGCTGCGGGGCGATCTGGCGGACGCTTTTTGCCGCGACGTCGACCAGGAAGAAGGCCTTCGAGGCTCCTCCGGTTCCGCTCTCGGAAGCGGCGATCGTCTTTCCGTCGGGAGAGAAGCGCGGGTGGACCACCTGCCGGCCCGGCACGCGCACGATCTCGGCGGGCTCGCCGCCGTCCGAGGGCACCAGCGAGACAACCGAGGCCGCCGAACCCCCCTCGCCGCGCCAGCTCAAGGCGGCGATCGTCTTTCCGTCGGGTGACCAGTCCGCCTCGTTGACGTTCTCGAGCAGTCTTCTCGGCTCTCCGCCCACCAGCGCCGTCCGGTAGAGGGTGGGACGGGCCTCCGAGCGGATGAAGAGGATCATCGAGCCGTCCGGCGAGAAGCGGGGCAGATCGTCCGGCCCGGAGGTCAGGGGCGCTTCGCCTCCTCCGGCCAGCTGCTTGAGCCAGATCCGAGGGCGCCCGTCCCGGTCGGAGGAGAACGCGATCGTGCGCCCGTCCGGGGAGACGGCGGGGGAGTGGTCGTGCCCGGAATAGGTGAGGA
>JBOGJK010000255.1:0-2061 GCA_050745345.1 Thermoanaerobaculia bacterium | reverse complement strand
CCATCAAGGAGCCGGACCTGAGACCACACCCCTTTTAGCGAGGTCCGCAGTTTGGCCTCAAGCTCAGCAACCGAGAACCGGAGAGATCCAACCCTACAGACAATGGTCGCGGTTGACTTCAGCAGTGGTGAAATTCCGACCCAAGCCTCCTTTAGGAACTGCCAGTAGCGACCGTCGCTCCGATGTCTGTCGTCCCGCGAGTACAGGCCCCAGGTCGGCCGAGGTGGCCCGCCCAGGAACCAGAGCCTTAGCCACTGGTCTTCCTCGAAAGCCGTTACGTCAAGGTATGGAGGTGAGGTGATTACGGTCGACACGCAACCGTGATCGCTCGGGAAGGCTCGAGCAACCCTGCGCACATCGGCGAGACGCACCCGCACGCCGGCTGGAGCCGTGCCGCAGGCAAGACGAAAAGCAGCCTTCGCCTTCAGAATCTGGAAGACGTCACGTCGAGGCGGGGCTAGGCGATGGCGTCGCCAGTATCGAATTGAATAAGCGGGTTTCGTGCTTATCGTGTGCGGCATCTGGTTGCTGAAGAAATTTGGCGAGTGATCGACTTCGCCGTGGAGCTGGGCAAGCAAGAGGGCCGCGACGAAGCGATCGAGCACCCGAGATCGCCATTGCAGCCGTCGCCGCAAGAACAGAATCTGAGAAAGCGTGCTTCGGTGAAACGCCACAGAGAAGAATTCGGGGAGGGCTCCTTGGGAGTCGCTCCGCTCCCGACCGCGCTGAGAGTACTCCTCTTCGAGTTCATCGATGAACCGCAGCAGTCTGCCGAGCTGAGGCGGCTTGGCCTTCGCAGCGGAAATGCAGAAGGCAACCGGGTTAAGGTCCGACGCTATCGCGCGTCGACCGAGCAAAGAGGCCTCGAGCAGTGTCGTGCCTCGGCCGGAGAAGGGATCGAATACGAGATCACCAGGCCTCGTATGTATTAGGACAGCCTGCTTTACGAAATCCGGTGGAAACATGGCGAAATACGGGCAGAGGGCATGCAAGCGATGCGGCTGCACGGCTAGTCTTGGCCTCGTCGGCTTCGTTCCCGTTCCATCGAAGCAAAGCGTATCGCCTTGTCATGGTTCAGGTAGATCTCGGCCGCCCGTATCTCTTCCTCTGAGTGTGTCGTTGCTGCCAGGGTCACCTCGTCTGGAATCGTGTCGAGGCTAAACTCGTGCTGATAGCAGTCAAGCACGATATCGGTGCAGTACTTCTCCTTTGAGCGGTGGCGCTCCTCCGCAGTCTTACAGGAGGAGAGCAGTTCGCGGAGCCCAGAATTGGCGGCGTTGATCTCGACGCGGAGAATCGACTCGCCGTGCCTCTCGGTGCGGTCGCCGACATAGGCGGCAAGCGTAGGAGCTAAGCCAAGTACCTCCGCTTTCTGAGCCAGATCGGGGCCCATTTGCGCAATGTGGTCTTCGGCGAGGAGATGCTTCAAGTCCTCGGCTTCTGCCATGTCCGGGCAAGAGAAGCGCAATTCCACTTGCACGTCCGGCTCGCGTCGCCGACCCTCTTCAGGTGGCTTTGGTTCAACCCGGACCGGCAACACTGCGTGAAGAGTCTTGCCCGACGCCGACTGGAGCGTGAGATGCAGTTCGGCAACATCGGTAACGTCCTTGATGGGATTTGCTGGATCCTCCGAGCAGGAGACGCCTACCGAGCCGTAGCCCTTCGGACTGATGTCCGCCCGTCCCGTGATCGAGACCCTGTCCCGGAGCGGGCCGGCACCACGGACTTCCGCGAAGAGTCGAGGGTTGTCGCCGTAGAAGGAGTACTTGGGGGGTCTAGCGTCGCTCCGAAACTTGGCCAGCTTTGTTGTGCCCTCGGGGAGCGTCAGTGGCGACGCGTAGAGAAACGCCAATTCATTCGGCGGATCTGCGGCGGGAACTTCAGGCAGAGGCTTTGCGCCGGCCCGACTCTTTCCTGGAGCCGTCCCCCCCTTCGCCGCGCTCGGCTTGCCTTTCGCATCAGAAAGCATGTCCGAGAGGAACGCTGACAAGCGCTTGCTCATGTCGGCGCTTGCTTCGCGTGCCTTCCTCTCTTGACGCGCGAGTTCAAGCTCCTTCAAGA
>JBOGJK010000254.1:0-5288 GCA_050745345.1 Thermoanaerobaculia bacterium | reverse complement strand
GTCCCGGAGGAGGGCTGCTCCTCACGGTCGGCGCCGCGCTGTCGGTCCTGGGAACCAACAGCGGCTCGATCCTGGTGGGCCCACGGTACCTCCACGTTCTCGCCGAAAGCGGCCGGCTCCCGCGCGTCTTCTCGAAGATCCATCCGCTGTACCGCACGCCGTACGTCGCCATCCTGACCCAGTCGGGAACCGCGCTGGCGCTCATCGCGACCGACGCCGTTGTCCACCTTTTCAATCCGAGCGCCTTCGGCGTAGCCTAAGAGCTCGTGTACGCCTGGCCGCGCCGGGAGAGCGCTCTCCGACCTTCGTCGCGGGCGGCCCCGCCGACAGAAGCCTCTGGCGCATCCGAAGCGGGAACAGCGGGACGGCCAGGCTAGCTCACTTCGCACCCCCCAGGCGACCGAGGCCGTTTCTCCCTATACTTGTTGAGGCACCTCTCGACATGCGTCCGCTCCGCAGCGCCGCGCTGCTTCTGTCCGGCCTGCTCGCTTCGTGCGCGCCGCGGCCCGTAACCCGCCCCGGCTCGGCGGGGGCCGTGCCGGCGCCAGACGCATCCGTTTCCAGGGTTCTCTGGAGCTTCGACGCGGGCGGCTGAGTCTTCTCGACGCCCACGGTCGTGGACGACAGCGTTTTCCTCGGTTCCTGCAACGGCTTCTTCCGGGCGCTCGACAGCGTTACGGGAGAAGCGAAGTGGACCTACGACACCCGGCAGGATGGCGATCCCGTGGAGTTTCACGGCGATCCGCTGATCACCGAAGAGCTCGTGGTGGTGGGAAGCGACCTGCGGGGCGAGGCAGGAGCCGGCCGAGTCTACGCGTTCGAGCGAGCCTCCGGGATCCCGCGTTGGATCTCCCCCGCCGGCCAGGGAGTCGCAACGGATCTTCCCGTTATCGGGGAAACCCTCTTCGCCGTGAACCTCGCCGATGAACTCCTCGCCCTCGACAGGTTGTCCGGAACCCTTCTCTGGAGCTTCGGCACGGGAGTCCCCAACGAAGATTACGCCATAAACTCCACGCCCGCCGTCTCAACCGATCGCATCTTCTTTGGCGGTCTTGACGGAGCTCTCTATGCTCTGCAGGCCGAGACCGGGAGAGTGATCTGGAAACGGCCGCTCGGAGGTCGGGTCTCCACATCCGTGCTGCTCGCCGACGGCTCTCTCTATGCGGGCACCCTGGACAACCGGCTCCACCGGCTCGAGCCCTCCACAGGAGAGCCGACGGCTTTCCTGCAGACGGAGCAACCTCCGGGAGGCCGGCTGGCAGCGGCAGGGGCCTGCATCCTCGCCTTCCTCGGGGAGGATTCGATCGCGTGCGCCGAGCCCTCGCTCGAGCGAATCCGCTGGGTGCATGTGCCCGAAGGGAGATTGAGCTCTTCGCGGCCCTACGTCTGGAAGGACTTCGCGCTCGTCGGCGACGGCTCGGGCAAGGTCGTCGCGTTGCGTCTTTCCGACGGTCGGCCGGCATGGTCGCTCGCGCTCTCGGGCACGATACGCGGAATCGGAATCGGGGGGGACACGCTGTACGCGGGCACGCTGAAGGGGATGGTTTTCGCGCACCGCCTGCCGGCCTCCCCGTGAGCGAGTCGCCGAGATGCGGGAGCCTGTTCGCGCGGCCGAGCCTCGCCTCGATCGGGTCGAGGCGGGAGGCCTTCGCGGGCGGACAGGGCCCGGGGGAACCCGGAAAGCGTCTCGTTCAGAAGCGGCCGATGAGGGCGAGGCTGAAGCTGCGCCCGCGCGCGAGGACCGCCAGGGCGTCCGGGCTCTCGGGATAGGCGTGGTCGGTCAGGTTCGTCAGGAGCACCTGCGCCTCGAGCGACGGCACGAACCGCCAGCCGGCCAGCAGATCGAGTCGAGCGAGGCGGAGAAGTAGAGCTCGTAGCGCTCGTCCTTGTGCGCGCGGCGGTCGTTCTAGACGACCCCGACGATGCCCCGCTCGCCGTCGTGGCTGACATAGCCCGACGTTCCCATCTTCCCCCTGGAAATTCGACACGACGCGGCGAGCATGTTCTTCGGGTTCTTCGGGTTGACCGCGAGAAAAGACTCTCCGTGCGGATCCGACGGCGCGTCGGCGGAGATCATCACCGTCTTCCCGATCTCGATTCTCTGTGCGGCGGCCGGGCCTGCGACGAGCGCGCAGCAGGCCCCGCAGGCGAGTCGTGTGATCCAGCGCATCGGCAATCCCCTCTTCACTTCGCGGCCGGCTTCGCGGCCGGCCACTCGGAACCCATCACGTGTTGCTCGAGGAAATCGATCATCCGTTGCGTAGCATCCACGGCGTTGACGAGGGACCAGGTGCCGGGCACGTGCCCTTCCCCGTCGTAGACTGCCAGCTCCGCCGTTCTTTCGAGCCGCTTCAAGGCGTTAAACATCTTCTCGGCGTCCTCCACGGGGCAGGTCTCGTCCTTCTTGCCGTGGATGAGCAGAAGCGGCGTGTGGATCTTGTCCGCCTGGTAGTAGGGCGAGTTGGCCACGTAGCGCCGCAGGTCGGCCCAGGGGTGAGTCCCCATGCGCCCCTGCCCCGTCTCCGACCAGACGAAGTTGAACGTGCTGCCGTTGGGTCCCATGCGCGCGAAGCCGCCCGCGAGATCGTACAGGCCGTCCAGTGCCATCGCCGCGCGGAACAGGTTCGTCTGCGTGATCATCGCTGCAGTGCTGTAGCCGCCGTAGGACTGCCCCATGATGGCCACTCGCGAGCTGTCGATGTAGCCAAGATTTGCCGCCCGATAGACCTGCGCCAGGATCGCGTCCCCCATCTCCTGGATCGGATTGCCCCCCTTGCCCTGAGGGCCCAGCGGAACGTCCGTGAGGAGCACCGCGTAGCCGCGCGTCGCGAACACCTGCACGGGGATGGAGTTGGGGGCGCCGCCGCCGTACTCCTGAGCCGCGTTGGACATCCTGGAACCGGAGTAGAAGTAGACGATTGCCGGCAGGCGATCGCCCGCCTTCTTGCCCGGCGGAAAGAAGACCGCTGTCTGCACCGGCTGCAGGCGCCCGTCGAAGCCTGGCACGTGGGAGTCGAAGATCTCCATCGGGCCTGTCGCCACTCCGTCCAGGCGCGGCTCGACGTGCGTGAGGCGCTGCCTCGACGCGAACTTCGGATCGTACCGATAAAAGTCGGGAGGCGTATCCAGCGATTCGAAGCGCGCGACGATCCCGCCTCCGGCCGCGGCTCCCGCCGCATCGAACCGGCCTCGCCCCTTCCAGAGCGTCGCGGTCGCGCCCGTGCGGCTCTCCACGCTGACGGCCGAACGATCGCCGGTCTCCTCGTCGTTGACGATGATCGTGAAGCGCCCGGGGTCCGACTGCCAGAGGGCGTCGCGGTCGGCGGCGATCGGCGTCCCGACGATCGGGAAAATCTTCGGAGTCGAGCCGTCCAATGGAACCAGGGCCAGCGCCTTCGGCGGAACGTGGTAGTACGTCTTTTCCCCTTCCGCTTCCTGCCCGACCAGAACGCTCTTGCCTTCGGAGCCCAGCAGGATTGGGGCCTCCTCGAGGTTGCCAAGCGATGCGCCGAGCTGCCACGGCGGCTTGCCGGGCGAGGCGATGTCCGCGATCCAGAGCTTCTTCTCCTTGAGGAACACAATCTGTGTCGAGTTCGGAAGCCAGCGGTACGTGTCCTCGAAGTACACGTTTTCCGGCACCTGGAGGTCCGCAGCGACGGTAACCGGCTTGCCGCCCGAGACCGGCGCCACGGCGAGGTCGTAGTAGGCCTCCGACGCGGTCTCCCCCTTCATCTTGAAGACGGAGAGATACGAAACCCACTTTCCGTCGGGAGACAGCCGCATGCAGCTCGGACGCGGCTGGGCGTCGGCCGGGACGATCGTGCGGACCTTCCCCGTCTCGAGGTCGACCGCCGCGAGCGTCGCGTTATTCTCCCGGAGGAAGTGGGCCATCATCGCCTCCGGCGTGGTCCCGCCGCCGGCCGGCGCTGCCCCGGATCCCGTCGTGTAGACCGTGACGGTCGGCTTCTCCAGAGGAGCGCCCGGCGCTGGGAGAGCCGACGAGGCCAGCGGAGCTCCCGGGGATCCCTGGTCCGGCGGCCGCATCGGGACGAAGAGCTCGCGCCCATCCGCGCTCCATTCGGCCTCGTCTCCCGGCCAGTGCTTCACCTTGATCGCGACCTCGGACACCCGCCGCGACCGACCCTTGGCGAGGTCATAGACCCAGAGCTGGGGCATGCCCCCCGCGTCCGAGAAGAAGGCGACCCGACGCCCATCCGGGGACGGCGAGGGTCTCCAGCAGCTGCCCTTCTCCGGGCAGGCGGCGCGCGCGTCGCCGCCCTTCGTGGGCACAACGAACACGCGTAGCCCCACCATCTCCGACGGCGTTCCACCCGGCAGGAACCGGACGCCCTCGGCCACCTCGCTCTCGGGGCTTCTCAGCGGCGGCGTATGGACCTCGTACGCGAGGACCGTCCCGTCACGGCTGACCGCAGGGCGCTCCCAGCGCCGGACGGTCTTATGCGAGAAGGCGAGGTCGAGCGGCAGCGGCGCCGCTGAGCGGCTCTGGCCAACTTGCGTCCACGCCAGGGCTGCGGGCCATCCCACGACGGCCGCGAGCATCGCCAGGATCCGGATCATTCTGGGTTTCATGCTGGCTCCTTCTTTCATTGCGTATGCGGAACTCCCTTCAGGTGTTCGTCGAACCAGGCGATCATGCGGTTGGCGGTCATCGACCTGTTTCGCGCGTCGTCCGACTGCCCGTCAGGGCGCGGAGGGGACCATGCCGACCGCCTTGAGCCGCAGGCTCGGTGTCTTTTCCGGGTCCACCATCTGGAGTCGCATGAGGACCGCATTCGTCTGTGCCCCCGGCTCAAGCGCCTCGGAGCCGGCGATCGCGCCGCCGAACTCGAAGAGGGCGCCCTCCTTCGGCTTTCCGTTGGCGGAGTTGAGAGCCGAGGGCGCGTTCTCGAGGTTTTGCTTCTTGTCGTCCTCGCTTTCGTACTCCGGAAATCCATATCCGAGGATCTCCACGCGGATTGGCGGATAGATCGGCTGGCTGGAGACGTTCTTCAGGCGCACCGGGATCTCGACCTGCTTGCTAGACGCGTCCCAGCGGGTGGGATCGAAGATGAACTCGACTTTCCCGAGCAGAGACGACTCCGCCAGCCGCGGCGGTTCCGGAGGCTTCGCAGGCGGCGGCGCCGCCGCGGAGGCCTGTCCCTTCGCCTCCTCCTTCTTGGGAGGCGTTTCCACCTTCACCGCCGCTGTGTAGATCTGGAAGGTGCCGGAACGGGAGTCCGCCCAGAAGGGGTGGAAGACGCCGTCCTTGTCGGCGGCGAGACCCATGT
>JBOGJK010000253.1:0-7246 GCA_050745345.1 Thermoanaerobaculia bacterium | reverse complement strand
ATGTGGCTCTGCGGCTCCTCCTCGGTCTCCTCCATGTCCCGCATGTGGTTCGCCTTCGCCCGGGACGGCGGGATGCCCGGCTCGCGGTGGATCCGGGCCGTCGGCGAGCGTACCGGCGCGCCCTACGCGGCGATCCTCGTGACGAGTGCGCTCTCCCTTCTCGTCTCGCTCTACGCCGCGGCCTTCACCGTCATCACCTCGGCCAGCACGATCACGTTGTACCTGGCCTACGGGATCCCGATCTACTTGAACCTGCGCAACCGGAAGCGCCGGCGCGGGGAGTTCACGACCCCCGGGACGGCTCCCTGGAACCTGGGGCGCCGGTCAACGCTCGTCAACGCGGTCGCGGTCGCCTGGATCCTGTTCATCGCCGTCGTGTTCGCGCTGCCCCCCAACGAGCTCGTCCTCTGGACGATGCTGCTCTTTTCCCTGCTGCTCTTGCTCTACTGGCGGGCCTCGGCCCGGCGCCGGTTCCGGGGCCCCGCCGCGCCCGAGGCCGGCCGCGGAAGCGCCGGGTAGGCAGAAGGTCGACCGTCGAGAAGGGAAAGAGGAGCGGGCGGGCGCGGATTCCCATTCGCGGCCTTCGGCAGCCTCGCTTTCCTCTACTCCTCCAGCAGCTTGGTCTCCAGCACCTGATCGCCCGAGAAGTTCTCGAGTCTCAAGTAGTGCTCCGCCGCCATGGTGAGCGCCTCGGCCGGGGCGAGCCCGACGATCTGCGAGCCCACGACCGGCACGCCGTAGCGCTCCGCCTCCGAGCGCACGCACTCGAAGACGCGGTGGAGCGGGGTCTTCTTGTAGTTGGTCATGTTGATGGAGACCTGCACCTGGCCGCGGTCGGAAAGCTCGACCCCCATCGCCTTGACGTACCGGAAACCGCCGCCCATGTGCCGGATCGCCTTCGCGATGCGGTCGGCCACGGTGAGGTCCCGCGTGCCGAGGTTGATGTTGTAAGCGATCAGTGGCGCCCTTGCCCCGATCGCGACGACGCCGGCCGTCGGATGCGGGCGCTCCGGCCCGAAGTCGGGCCTCCAGTCGGGGCTCTTCATCTTCTCGGCGAAGCCCTCGAACTCCCCCTTTCGGACCTCCGCGAGGTTGCGCCGGCGCTCCGAAGTCGCCGAGTCCTCGTACAGGTAGACCGGCACGCCGAAGCGCTGGGCGACCTCGGCCCCGACCTCCCGCGAGAGGGCGACGCACTGCTCGACGGTCGCGCCGCGGATCGGGATCAACGGCACGACGTCCACCGCGCCCATGCGCGGATGCTCCCCCTCGTGCCGTGTCAGGTCGATCCGGGGCAGCGCCGCCTCGAAGAGAGCGAGCACGGCGGCGCGCACGCCCGCGGCGTCGCCGACGAGAGTCAGGACGCTGCGGTTGTGCGCCGCGTCGGAGGAGACATCCAGCAGCCGCGCTCCCGGAGTCGCGCGCACGCCCGCCGCGATCTCCTCGATCCGCGCGCGGTCCCGCCCCTCGGAGATGTTCGGGACGCATTCGATGACCGTCCTCATGGCGGCGTCAGTCTATAATTGGGCCAATCGTGAATCGGCAAAGGCCTTTTCCTCGCCGGGCCGCCGAAAGCGGAGCGAGCCGGTGAGCGGCGCCGCCACCAACCCGGGGATCTACCCGGGCAATCCCTCCATCCCGAACGAGGTGCGCGACAAGATCCTCTCCACCTTCAAGCACACACTCACCCTCTACCAGGAGGGGAAGGTCGACGACTGCCTGATCGGCTGCGACTTCATCCTGAAGATGGACCCGCGCTTCTCCCCCGCGCGGCGCCTGCTCGAGAAGGCCAAGAACCCGGCGGCGGACATCGATCTGATCGAGCTCGAGGCGATCGTGGCGACGACACCGGTCCGGCCGCCGCGGCCGTCGGCGGCCGACGCGGAGAAGCTGCTGGTGCGGGCCGTCGAGAGCTACAACGCCCGCGACTTCGACGCCTGCATCAACGCGGCCGAGCAGGTCCTGGCCTCGCTGCCCGGCAACGTGCACGCCTCGGAGCTGGCGGAGAAGGCGCGTCGAAAGAAAGAGGTTCAGGGCGATTTCGAGGCTTCCCGCTCGCGCGCGCTCGCCCTGCTCGAGGCACGCCGCCACGCGGACGTCTCCATCGAGCTCGACCGGATGCGCTCGCTCGATCCGGAGCACCCGGCCGTCTCGCTGCTCGAGCGTCGGATCGCGCAGGCCGGGGCCCGGCCCGGGCACGACGCCGCGCCGTCGCCCGGGCAGGCCGGGGGCCTGGGTGGCATGATGGACTTCGGCGAACCGGGGGGCGCGCCGGCCCAGGAGCCCCGGATCTCCTTCGACCCTCCCGGCAGGGCGGCGCCCGCTTCCGGTGGGCTCGACTCGCTCTCCCTCGACTCGCTCTCCCTGGACACCCCGCAGTCCACGGCGGTGCTCCCGCCGCCCGACTTCCCGGCGGCCCGCCGCGGTCCGCTCGATCTGCCGCCCGCCGCCTCTCCCGCGGCCGGCCGCGGCTCCCCCGGCGACCTCTGGAGCGAGAGCGAGGCCTCCGAGCCTCCCCCGCTCGACAGGCAGGCTGCGTCCCCGGCGGCCCGGCCCGAGCCGCCCCGCCCCGCTCCCGAAGAGGAGCCTGGCAAGGCGGAGCGCGAGATCGCGATGCTGCTTCGCCAGGGAGACGAGGCGCTCGGGCGCGGCGAGCACGAGGCCGCCATCGAGGTCTGGTCGCGCATCTTCCTAATCGACATCAATAGCGTCGAGGCCGTCACGCGCATCGAGAACGCGCGCAAGGAGATGTCCGAAGGAGACGCGCGCGTTGCCGCCGCGCTCGAGAAGGGGAAACTGGCCGTGGAGGCCGGCAGCCTCGAGGCGGCGCGGACGGCCTTCCAGCAGGCGCTGGCGATCCAGGGCAACGAACCCACGGCACGCTCCTACCTCGACCGCATCGAGAGGGAGCTGGCCGCCGGCGGCTCATCCGTATCGATCGCGGAGCTGAAGCCGGCGCCCGAGGCGGAGCCCTCGGAATCGGAGCTTCCCGCGCCTCCGGAAGGGGCAACGCCCCCGCGCAGGAAGGCGCTCCGGCCGGGCCTGCACGTCAACCCGACGGTGGCCATGATCGCGGCGGCCTTCGTCGTGCTGGTGGCGATCGGCTCCTGGCTCATCCTGCGGCAGCCGAAGCCCGCCCCCGCCCCGGCGCCCGCGCCGCCGGCCGAGGCCGGCGGCTCGCTCGAGAAGGCCACGGCCTTCTTCCAGGATGGGAAGATCCCGGAGACGATCGCGGAGTTGAAGCGCATCCGTCCGTCCGATCCCAACTACGCGAAGGCCCGCCAGCTCCTCGAGACTTTCGAGAAGCCTCCGGGCGAGCGGGCGGCGGCCGCCGCGGCGCCGCCGATCGCCCCCCAGGGATCGCCCCAAGCAGCCGACCCGGTCCCCCTCCGCGCGCGCGGCGAGCAGGCGCTCTCGGAGAAACGCTACATCGACGCGCTCAAGGACTTCAGCGCCGTGGCGGCGTCGTTCCAGGGGGATCCGGCGTTCGCGCAGGCGATGTCCGCCGCCTCCGACCGCGTCACGGAACTGACGCCGGCCGTCAAGCTCTACAACGAAGGAGAGTACGAGACCGCGATCCCGGTGTTCTGGCGGATCTTCCAGGCCGACCGGGGCAACCAGGATGCCCGCTCCTATCTGCTGCGCTGCTACGCCAACCAGGGGATCACGCAGTTGCAGAACGGCCTGTACGACAGGGCGAGGCAGTCATTCGACGAGGCCCTGGCGCTGGACCCGCAGGACACCGAGATCCTGCGCCACAAGAAGTTCGCGGATCGGTATCGCAAGGGAGACCTCGACCTGCTCGGGCGCATCTACGTGCGCCACGTTTCGCACCGGCCTTGAGCCCGACCGACCGCCCCGACTGGCCGCCCGCCGACCCGCTGGCCGATTTGCCGCTGAGGCCGGAAGGCGCGGCCCGCGGCTTCGCGCTACCTCTCGCGGCAGATGCGGGCGGCCTGCCGGAGGCCGAGCCGGCCGCCGTACCCCTCTCCGGCCGCGCCATCGCCTTCGCGGCGGACCTGGCCGGCGCCTCCCTCGCGGTCACCCTCGCTCTGATGGCGGCCGTCGCGGCCACCGGGCGGGCGCCGCGCCTCGCGGGGCTCCCCTGGGCGGCCGCCTTTGGCCTCGTCTTCTCCTTCGCCTTCGTCGTGCTCCCGCTCACGCTGTTCGGGCGGACCGTGGGCATGAGCCTGGCGGGCCTCGCCGCGCGCCCCGGCCCGGCAGGACGCGGCCTGACGGCGGGAGAGGCCGCGTGGCGCTGGGTTGGGACCGCGGTCTCGGCCCTCGCGCTCGGGCTGCCCCTGCTCGCGACCAGGCGCGACCCTCTCTGGCCCACGCCCGCCGACCGCCTGTCGGGCAGAGCGCTCATCCGGGAAGTCGACAGCTGAGAGTCGGGAGCCGGACGGCGCACGGCTGGACGGCGGCCCCCGGCGACTCTAGACTCTGGACTCTTGGCTCCCAGACTCAAGGTCGCCGTCGCGCAGATCGACACGACCGTCGGCGACTTCGCCGCAAACGCCGACCGGATGCTCGCTGCGGGCCGCCGGGCGGAGGCGGAAGGAGCCGCGCTGGTCCTCTTTCCCGAGCTCGCCGTGTGCGGCTATCCGCCCCGCGACCTGGTCGAGCGGCGCGCCTTCGTGGCGGAGTCGGAGAGGACCGCCGCGCGGATCGCGCGCGCCGCCGGCCGAGCGCTCTGGCTGTACGGGTCGGTCGCGCGCAACCCGGCCAGCAGCGGACGCCCGGTCTTCAACGTGGCGCTCGCGGCGCGCGGCGGCCGCACCGTCGCCGTATACCGCAAACGGCTGCTGCCGACCTACGACGTCTTCGACGAGGGGCGCCACTTCGAGCCGGGAACCCGCGCGCTCGTGCTCCGCGTCGCCGGAGCGCGCGTGGGGGTCACGATCTGCGAGGACATCTGGAACGACAAGACGTTCTGGAAGCGGCCGCTCTACCCGACCGACCCGGTAGGAGAGCTTCGCCCTCTGCGGCTCGATCTCCACGCCAACCTGTCCGCATCCCCCTGGTCGCTCGGAAAGGAGCGGCTGCGCGAGCGCTTCATGGGGCAGATCGCGCGGCGCTCGGGCGTGCCCCTCGTTTCGTGCAACCTCGTGGGCGGCAACGACAGCCTCGTCTTCGACGGCGGTTCCCTGGCGCTCGACGCCCGGGGCCGCGTCGCGGCGCGCGGGCGCTCCTTCGCGGAAGACTTCTGGACGATCGAGCTGCCCGGCGGCCGGGGCCCCCTGGCCCCGCTCGAGTCCGGTCCCGCGCGGATCCGCAAGGCGCTCGTCCTGGCGCTCTCGGACTACGCGGCCAAGTGTGGCTTTCGCAGCGCCGTGCTCGGGCTCTCCGGCGGCATCGACTCCGCCGTCACGGCGGCGCTGGCCGTCGAGGCGCTGGGGCCCGGGCGCGTCGTCGGGGTCGCCATGCCGGGGCCCTACTCCTCGCAGGGGAGCCTCACCGACGCGCGCGATCTCGCCTGCCGCCTCGGAATGCGCCTGCTCGAGGTCCCGATCGGCGGAGTGCTCGAGGCCTACCGCGCGACGCTGGCGCCGTCGCTCGGCCCCATCGAGCGCACGCTCGCGGAGGAGAACCTGCAGGCGAGGATCCGCGGGGCGATCCTGATGGCGCTGTCCAACCGGGAGGGGCACCTGCTGCTCTCGACGGGCAACAAGTCGGAGCTCGCCGTCGGGTACTGCACGCTCTACGGCGACATGGCGGGCGGTTACGCCCTGCTCTCCGACGTGCCGAAGACACTCGTCTACGAGCTGGCGCGCGAGATCAATCGCGACGGCGGGCGCATCCCGCCCTCCTCGATCGAAAAGGAGCCGTCGGCCGAGCTCGCCCCGAATCAGAAGGACTCCGACTCGCTGCCTCCTTACTCCGAGCTCGATCCCCTGATCGAGGCGCTGGTCGATCGCTCGCTTCCCTACGCCCAAGCCGCCCGCCGCGCCGGCGCGCCGCCCGAGGTGGCCCGGCAGATCGCCGGGCGGATCGCCCGCAACGAGTACAAGCGCCGCCAGATGCCTCCCGGACCCAAGGTCACCGGCAAGGCGTTCGGCGAAGGGCGGCGATACCCGATCGCCCAGAAGTTCGGGATCTAGCGCGCGTGCAGAGGCCCGCCGAGAAGTACGCCTGGAAGGAGATCCCCGGCTCCTCCCACGACGTGCTGAGGCGTCGGATCCGAGCGCTCCCGCCCGGCCGGCGGTTGCTCGACCTGGGCGCGGCGGGCGGCCACCTCGGGCACGCCGTGCGCGACCGCTGCGCGTATCTGGCCGGCGTCGAGCCGGACGGAGGCGTGCCCGCCGCGGCGCGGGAGGGGTACGATGACTGGCGCTCGACCGACGCGCTCTCGGCGGGCGCTTGGCCCTCCCCCTTCGACGTCGTGGTCTGCGCCGACGTGCTCGAGCACCTGCCGGAGCCCGAGCGCCTGCTCGAGAGGATCTCCGCGTGGCTCGCCCCCGGCGGCACGCTCCTGGTCTCCCTGCCCAACGTGGCCAACATCACCGCGCGCGCGGCGCTGCTGGCCGGGCGATTTCCCTATGCCGAGCGCGGCATCTTCGACCGCACGCACCTGCGCTTCTACACGCGCGAGACCGGGCGGGAGCTGATCGAGCGCTCGGGCTTCCGGCTCTCCGGCGTCGAGGCGACTGCGATGCCCTACGAGCTGGCGTTGCCGGCGCTCTCCCACAAGCCCTGGAACGGCCCGGTCCGCGCCTTCGCCAGCGGCAGCGCCCGCTGGCTGCCGACCCTCTTCGGCTACCAGTTCGTCTTCGAGGCGGTGAAGGCCTCCCCCTTTCCCTCCGGGAGAGGGCCGGGGTGAGGGCGTGACTTGAGCATCTCCGACCGGGCCACACTCGTCCTGCCCGCCTACAACGAGCGAAACCGCATCGAGGCGTGCCTGCGCGTCGTGGCCGACTGGCGCCGGGGCCGCCCCGGCGGGTGGGACTGGGAGGTGATCCTCGTTGACGACGGCTCCACCGACGGCACGCGCGCCGCCGCCCAGCGCGTCGCCGAAGAGGCGGGGCTGCCGGTTTCGGTCCTGTCGCACGAGAGAAACCGCGGGAAGGGCGCCGCCATCCGCACGGGCGTGCTCGCCGCCTCGGGGGACCCCATCTTGATCTCGGACGTGGACCTCTCGACCCCGCTCTCCGAATGGGTCAAGCTGGCCGAGCGCCTTCCCACGCACCCGATCGCGATCGGCTCGCGCGCCCTCCGGGGGGACCTCGTGCGGCGCCGGCAGCCGCTCTAC
>JBOGJK010000252.1:0-4423 GCA_050745345.1 Thermoanaerobaculia bacterium | reverse complement strand
CTTCTACACCTGGACGCAGCTCGGGTACTCGCCCTTCGACTGGCTGACCGTCGGGCTCGCCGTGCAGCGCACCCGGGCCTACGAGACGAGCCTCGACGTCCAGCGCGGCTTCTTCGTCGGATTCACGTACCGGAACTGGAGCCTGACGACCTACGTCTTCAACCCCGGCTGGGAAGCGCCGACGGTCGTGACCTCGCTGTCGGTGAGCTTCTAACGCGGCGCGGCGAATGCCTCGATGGCGCCGCTACCAGAGCGTCTTCACGGCGTATTGCCGGATCGCCTCGTCCGGCGTCAGAAGCACGAAAACGCCCTCGATCGCCTGCGCGACGAGCATCCTGTCGAACGGGTCGCGGTGCAGATCGGGAAGCCTGCCCGCCCGCAGAGCGGCCCGCTCGTCGAGATCGAGCGGTTCGATCCCGTGCGCCTGGCGGTTGCCGGGCACGAAAGTCTCTGGCGGTTCGGGAAGCGGGAGCCTGCCGATCTTGTGCTTGACGGCGATCTCCCAGGCTGACGCGGCGCTCAGGAAGACCTCGTTCGCCGGATCCACGAAGGCTTCCCTCGCGCGGGCGGAGATCTCGGGGGCGCCTCCGGCGATCCACAAAAACGTGCGCGTGTCGAGGAGAAGGCGCAGGCCTAGCGTCCTTCGAAGGCGGACAGGATTTCAGCGGGAAGCGGCTCGAAGAATGACGGCGTGACCCGGAATCCCTTCGCCAGGCCGAACGGCCGCCGGAAGCGTCGCGGCCGGGCAATGGGCCGAAGCTCCGCGGCCGGCACGTTGCGCTTGCAGATCACGATCGTCTCGCCTTTTTCGACGAGGTCGAGCAGGGCGGAGAGCCCGGCCTTGGCCTCGTAGACATTGACCTTCTTCATGTCTAGATAGTGAACCAATATTCTGATCAAGTCAAGCGGGCGCCGGCGGCGCGGGACGTGGCAGCGTGCCCACCGGGACCTGGTATTCGACCGGGTCGTACGCGGCGGCGCAGGCCCCCCAATCGTAGCCCCAGGCGGGGCTGTCGGAGGTCACCTGCGTCTGCGAGGAGAGGCGCGCATGCACGACGACCCAGAGGTCCGGGTGCGCTTCGATCGGCGCCAGTTCCTTGGTCTCGAACTCGTCGGCCAGCACGTCCTGAAAGCGCTACGACCAGACCGGATCCTTGATCGACCCGACGTCCTTCCAGGCCCACGTGTCGTACTTCGAAAAATCCACATTCTTGTGCCGGCTGACGTTCATCCTCAGCGTGGAGCAAGAGACCAGCCCCGCCGCCGCGATCGCTCCCGCCGCCCTCGGCGCGTTGCTCATTTCACTCTCCCGCCCACCGCGATCCCATCCGGACTCGCACCACAGCCTGTCGCGCGCTCGGAACAACGATGGCGGCCCGCGGCCGCCCCGCGCGCCAGGCCGGTGATAGGCTTCCCGGCCGCCGCGGCTGGCCGACGCGGGGCGGCGCCGACGCCCGGGAGGGAAGCGATGCAGCTCGGAATGATCGGTCTCGGGCGTATGGGCGCCAACATGGTGCGGCGTCTCCTGAAGAGCGGCCACACCGGCGTCGTGTTCGACCGCAGCCCGGACGCGGTCAAGCAGCTCGCGGGCGAAGGAGCCGCGGGGGCCTCTTCGCTCGAGGATTTCGTGGCGAAGCTGAAACCGCCGCGCGCCGCGTGGCTGATGGTTCCCGCCGCCGCCGTGGACGGGACGCTCGCCGATCTGGCTCCGAAGATGCAGAAGGACGACGTCATCATCGACGGCGGGAATTCCTACTACATCGACGACATCCGCCGGCAGAAAGAGCTGCAGCCGCGCGGCCTCCACTACGTCGACGTGGGCACGAGCGGCGGGGTCTGGGGCCTGGAGCGCGGCTATTGCATGATGATCGGAGGCGACACCGAGGCCGTGCAGCGTCTGGACCCGATCTTCAAGACCCTGGCGCCGGGACGCGGCGAGATCCCCCGGACACCGGGCCGCGAGAAGACCGGCGGCACCGCCGAGGACGGCTATCTCCACTGCGGGCCTTCAGGCGCCGGCCACTTCGTCAAGATGGTCCACAACGGCATCGAGTACGGCCTCATGGCGGCCTACGCCGAGGGGCTGAACATCCTGAAGCGCGCCAACGTCGGCAAGAGCGGGCGGGAGGCCGACGCGGAGACCACTCCGCTTCGCAACCCCGAGCACTACCAGTACGACCTGAATCTTCCCGACATCGCCGAGGTCTGGCGCCGGGGCAGCGTGATAGCCTCGTGGCTTCTGGATCTGACCGCCATCGCCCTGCTCAGGTCTCCCGAGCTCGCGAATTTCTCCGGGCAGGTCTCGGACTCCGGCGAAGGGCGCTGGACGGTGATGGCCGCGATCGACGAAGGCACTCCGGCCAACGTGCTCTCCGCCGCCCTCTACGAGCGCTTCGGCTCGCGCGGCGAGGGCGAGTTTGCGGCGAAGCTCCTCTCGGCGATGCGTTACGAGTTCGGCGGACACCGGGAGAAGCCCGCCGGGAAATAGACGCGCCTGGGACGTGAATCCGCAGACCCGTGTCGAAAAGAGAGGCGCCACTCCCCGCTCACGGCTTTACCGGTTCGACCTCGCCGTTGGCGAAGCCGCCGGAGCCCAACCTGATCCTCGTCCCCGCGTAGAAGCGCCGGCCGGGTCAATACTTGACGAGATATCTTTTTGCCTCCAGACAGACTCGGAACGCCTTCTTGGACGTTCTCCTCGACGACTTCGTCGCGAAGCTCTCCCCGCTCCGGGCCGTCTGACGGATGGTCCCGGCCGGTGCGGCGGACGGCACGCTCCACGATCCCGCCCCGCGCTACCGCGTCGACCCCGCCCCGCACGGCCTGCGGAGCAGTCCGCCCGCTTTTCCTCGACGGCTCGGCCATCGGTCGCTCCTTGCTGCTAGACTCCCGCTTCTTTTTTGACGGATCTTGCACGAAGGAGGACCTGATGTCTCGCGGCCTCGCTTTCCTCGGAGCCTCGCTGCTGGCTGCCGCGGCCTCGGGGGAGCAGCCCTGCCCCTGCCCGCCCGCCCCCGCCGGGCCGCCGCCGCTCTGGTCGGGCAATGCCCAGTTTTCCTACGCGGGGACCAGCGGCAACACCGACACGTCGAGTCTGGGCGGCGGCCTCGAGCTGAATTACAAGCCGCTGCCCTGGGCTCTCACGTTCAATGCCGCATACCTTCGCGGCTCGACGGAGGGAGCGCTGACGGCCGAGTCTTTCGCCGCCGGCCTGCGCGCGACACGCGACCTGACGCCCCGGCTCGACGTCTTCGCCGAGGGGCTCTATTACCGAAACACCTTCGCCGGGCTGGACAGCCGCGTCGGCGCCAACGGCGGCGTCGGATACAAGATCGTCAACGAGAAACCGCTGCTTCTGCGGGTCGAAACCGGCTTCGGCTACGCGCATGAGGACCGCGTCCTCGGGGGGAACCTCGACTACGCGACGCTGCGCGCCGGCCTGCAGTTCGGTTGGAAGTTCTCCAAGAGCGCCGAGCTGACCGAAGAGTTCTATTGGACCGACAACTTGAGCGACACCAACGACTGGTACCTGCGCAGCACGACGGCACTGGCGGCCGACCTGACTTCGGTCTTCGCCCTGAAGGCCTCGTACACGTATCTCTACGACAACGTGCCCACGCCGGGTTTCGAGAAGCGCGATACGATCACGTCGGTCGCCCTGGTCGCGAAGTTCTGAACGAATGTCCGCAAGACGCCTGCTCGCGTTGCTCTCTGCCGCGTGCCTCGCGGCGGGCTGCGCCACGCTCCAGACGAGCGTACGCTCCGACCCGGCCGCCGACTTCTCGAGGTACAGGACCTTCCGCATCGAGCGCGACCGGCTCGAGACCGGCACCCAGCAGTGGTTGAACGAGCAGATCTCGGCGAGGCTCGCAGGCAAGGGCCTCGCGCCCGCCGAGAAGGACGCCGATCTCCAGGTCGTGCCGCGCCAGTTCCGCAATCGCGCGACCGCCGATTCGACCGGCTACGGCTGGTGGACCGGGGGCCTGATGACCCAGACGACGGAGGACATCCCGGCGGGCACGCTCGTCGTGGACCTGGTGGACCTGGGCAAGAAGCAGCTCGTCTGGCGGGGAATGGCGACCGGCACGATCCCTTCGAGCGGGGCGCTGCGACGCGACAAGGTGGAGCGGGCACTGGACCGGCTGTTCGCGGAGTTCCCGCGGAAGACCGCAGCGAAGTAAGGGAGCGCCTGGCCCTGCCTCCTCGCGACACCGAGCACTTGAATCGTCCGGCGTCTTGAGCCGAGAATGTCCCGATAAGGAGGCCTCCGAAAACTTGTCGGTCGCGAAAAAAGTGCTCCCGGCGCGCCCCGGCCTCCGGCTCGCCGCCCTGACCGTTGCCGCCGTTCTCGCGCCCTGCTCCGCCGGGGCGGTCGGTTTCCGCATCTTTCATTCCACCGCGGTGCTCGACCGCGGCCTGGGGG
>JBOGJK010000251.1:0-3603 GCA_050745345.1 Thermoanaerobaculia bacterium | reverse complement strand
GGAGAGGGTTGGGGTGAGGGCGCAGCGGACCGCCTGCGATACGCTTACCGCCAATGAAGGCGGCCAAGGTCCTCTTCGGCGTCTACATGGCGGCGTTTACCGCCGCGGCGTTCCTCTGGCCGAAGCCCGCGGAGGGCTTCACCGGGGAATCCTCCCGGATCGTCTTCTTCCACGTCCCCTGCGCCTGGACGGCGAGCCTGGCCTTCCTGGTCGCGGCGGGCTACTCGCTGGCGTACCTGCTGCGGCGAAACGCGCGCCACGACGACGTGGCCGCCGCCGCGGTGCGCCTGGGGCTGCTCTTCGCCGTGCTGGCCCTCGTGACCGGGTCCCTCTTCGCGCGGATCATGTGGGGCTCCTACTGGAACTGGGACCCGCGGGAGTCCTCCTTCCTGCTGCTGATCTTCCTGTACGCCGCGTACCTCTTCCTGAGGAGCGCCGTCGAGGACCGGGAGCGCCGCGCGGCGGTGTCGGCGGCGTACGCGCTCTTCGCGGCGGTCTTGATGCCCTTCCTCGTTTTCGTCGCCCCGCGCGTGACGCAGTCGCTCCACCCGCAGACGGTCATCAACCCGGAAGGGAGGATCCTGATGGACGCGCCGACGAAGGTCGTGTTCTTCGCGGGGCTGCTCAGCTTCTCAGCCCTCTTCTTCTGGATGCTTTCGCTCGAGACGCGGTCGGCGCGGCTCAAGCGGCGGACCACCGCCCTTTCGCCGCGAGCGTCCTAGTCTCCCGCGCCCCGCCCGAACTTCGCCCGGGTCCGGCGCGGTCAGCCGGGCCGCGGAGTGCGAAACGGCCAGGGCCCTGGAGGCCGCGATCGCGGGGCTCCCCGAGCGATACCGCGGGGTCTTCATGCTCCGGGAAATCGAGGAGCTCTCGACCGCGGAGACGGCGGAGTGTCTGGAGCTCTCGGAGGAGGCGGTCAAGACGCGCCTCCACCGCGCGCGGGGGCTGCTGCGCCGGGAGCTCTCCGGCGCCGCTCCGGCCCGCGCCGCGATCCATCCTTTCCTCGGCGCCCGCTGCGACCGAATGGTCGACAGGGTTTTCGTGCGAATCCAGTCGCTCGCGGCCCGGTAGCCCCAGCGGAATCGCCGCCGACCCTTCCGGGTTGACACCGTTGCCTTTCTGAAAGGACCTTACCGATGGCCAGAATCCGCCTGGGCGCCGTGGACGAGATCCCCGAGGGGGGAATGATCATGAGGGGGCACGAAGGCGCGCAGATTCTCCTCGCCAGAGTCGACGGCAGGATCTACGCGATGAACGACATCTGCACCCACGAGGGCGCGCCCCTTCACGAGGGCTCCCTGGGCGGGGAGGGGAAGTGCCTTCTGACCTGTCCCTGGCACGCGGCCCATTTCGACATCCGCACCGGCACGGTCCTCCAGGACACTCCCTGGGCCACGGACACCGAAACGTATCCTGTCGAGATCTCCGGCGCCGACGTCTATGTCGAGCTCTAGCCCACCGGCCGGGGGATCGCCCCCCGGCCGCCGCGGCGCCCCTCGCGCGTACCGGCTTCCGCTGTTCGAGTCGCGACAGGAAACTCCCAGTGTGATGACCTTCCGATTCGATCTCGAGGGGCAGAGGCTCGACTACGAGCCCGGGCAATACGTGTCGCTCGCGCTGCCCGATTCCGCGGGGCCGGAAGGGCAGCATTCTTTCACGCTCTCCTCGAGCCCCACGGAGGAAGGAGCGATCGCGATCACGACCCGTATCACCGGAAGCGCTTTCAAGGCGCGCCTCGGATCCCTCAAACGAGGGGAGACGGTCAACGTGCGAGGACCCTTCGGCCGCTTCACGCTGGAGGCCGGGCGGCCGTCGGTGATGGCGGCCGGCGGGATCGGGATCACTCCCTTTCGAAGCATGCTTCGTTTCACGGCAGACACTGGTTCGGCCCAGAGGATCGACCTCCTCTATTCCAGCGGCACCGTGGAGGAGATCGTCTTCCGCGCGGAGCTCGAGTCGCTAGCCGGCCGGATCGAGAGCCTGACCGTCGAGGAAACGGTCACGCGGCCCGAGCCCGCCGCGAGCTTCTGGCAGGGGCGGACGGGGCGCATCGACGCCCCGATGCTCGCGCGGGCGGCCGGCCAGCTCTCCCGGCCGCTTCATTACGTCTGCGGCCCGCCGGGCTTCGTGTCCGGGATTCGGGCGACGCTTCGCGAGGACGTCGGTGTCGCGGACGAAGACGTTCGCTTCGAGGAGTTCCCCGGTTACTGACGCCGCGGCGGCGCCCCCCAGGCCCGCGCCACCGGAATGATGCATTTGCATCCCCTCCTGCCATTGATTTTCGGCGCCCACCGGGGAAGAATCAGGCCGTGGGGAGCCTCGGCTACCTGGCCGCCGTCAACGTGGTGATCTGGGGGGGTCTCTTCCTGTACCTCTGGCGGCTCGATCGCCGCCTTTCGGAAAAGGAGCGCGAGCCGTGAAGAAGGGGTACTGGATCGCCGCCGTGCTCGCCCTCGCGTTCGCCGTCCTGGGCGTCACGGCCTTCCAGAAGACGCTGACCCCGTACCTGACCTTCGACGAGGCGCGCAAGTCGAAGGGGGTCGTGCAGGTGATGGGAGCGCTCGACAAGTCGAGCGACCGGTACGACACCGCGACCCAGGAGCTCTCCTTCGCGCTGCTCGACGAGCGGGGACGCTCGATGCCGGTCGCCTACCGCGGCATCCGGCCCGGCAACTTCAAGGACGCCATCTCGATCGTCGCGATCGGCCGCTACAAGAACGGACGCATCGAAGCGGAGAAGCTGCTCGTCAAGTGCCCCTCCAAGTACCAGGGGGCCGAGGTCGAAGAGAAGAGCTACTCCTCGGCACCTGCGCCCGCGGCGCCCCGCTCGTAGCCCTCATCCGATGAGCGCCACGTATTTCTGGCCCGGCGTGGCCGCGATCTGGGGAGCCCTGTTCGCGGGAACGGCGTCGGCGGTCACCTACTGGCGCGCGGACCGGAATCGCCCGGATCTCCTGCCGCTCGCCCGCAGCTTCTTCGCCGCGTTCGCGACGTGCGTCGTCGCCGCCTCGGCGGTGCTGATGACGCTGCTGCTCCAGCACCGCTTCGACGTCTCCTACGTCAACGCCTACTCGAGCCGCGACCTGCCCCTCCATTTCCTCATCTCTTCCTTCTGGGGAGGGCAGGAGGGCTCGTTTCTCCTCTGGTGCTTCTGGGGCGGGCTGATCGGGCTCGTGGTCTGGCGGAGCGCCAAGGAGCTCGAGGCGCCCGTGATGGTCGTGTACCTCTCGACCTTCCTCGGCATCATCGCGATCCTCTGCAAGCAGAGTCCCTTCAAGCTGCTCCCGCCGCCGCCGCCGGCGGACGGGGTGGGGCTCAACCCGCTGCTGCAGGACCCGTGGATGGTGATCCACCCGCCGGTCATGTTCTCAGGCTTCGCGTCCCTCTCCGTTCCATTCGCATTCGCGATCGCCGCCCTCTGGAAGAAGAAGTGGGACGGCTGGATCGCGCGCGCGATCCCCTGGGCGCTCTTCAGCTTCGTGTCGCTCGGGACCGCGATCCTGATGGGAGGCTACTGGGCCTACAAGACTCTCGGCTGGGGCGGGTACTGGGGATGGGACCCGGTCGAGAACACGAGTCTCGTGCCCTGGCTCTGCACGGCTG
>JBOGJK010000250.1:0-4085 GCA_050745345.1 Thermoanaerobaculia bacterium | reverse complement strand
CTCCCTCTCCCTCCGGGAGAGGGCCGGGGTGAGGGCGCCACAGTCGTCTCGTACAATGCTTTTCGTGTCATACGGCACCTGGCGCGAAGAGGTCGTCGGCGACATCGCCGTCTTCCGGCCCGGGGAGGCCCTCGACGGCCTCCTCGTCGCCTTCTCGGGGCGCGGTGTCGCGCCGGCGGAGGAGCCGTCGCCGACCTCGTTCCTCGCACGGCGATTCGCGCGAGCGCTTTCGCTCGACGCAAAGCCGATCGTGCGCGCGACACAGGTGCATGGAAACCGCGCCGCCTCCGTGCGCGAATCCCCGCCGCCGGGCGCCGTGCTCGACGCCGGGGAATGCGATGTGCTCGCGACGGACCTTTCCGGCGTGGCCCTGGCCGTCCAGACGGCCGACTGCGTCCCGATCCTGCTCGCGTCGGAAGAAGCGATCGCGACGGTGCATGCCGGCTGGCGTGGCACGGCGCAGAACGCCGCCGGGGCAGCCGTCCGCGCGCTCGCGGAGCTCGGTGCCGCGCCATCTTCTCTGCGCGCCTGGCTCGGCCCTTCGATCGGCTCCTGTTGCTACGAGGTCGGCAGCGAGGTGGCCGCGCAGTTCGCCGGCGAGTTCCTCCGCGCCTCCTGCGGCGGACGCTTCCGTCTCGACGTGGCGGCCGTAAACCGCGCGCAGCTGGAAGCGGCGGGCGTGCCGCCAACGGGCATCTCCGTTCATCCCGCCTGCACGAAGTGCGGCGGCGAGAAGTATGCCAGCTATCGGAGGGACGGGGCCGCCGCGGGCCGGATGATCGGGCTGGTGATGCGACTGGGATGGGGCTAGCCCCAGAAGATCCCGGTCGGGTCTCGATCCACTTCTGCCAGAAGCCGGTCAATCGTCGGAGCCGGGCGGGCGTGCTCATAGAAGTGCCACCGTCCGTTCCGGTCGCGCCAGTAGAGGGTCCAGAGCCTTTCCTTCGCGAGGTAGCGAAATCGGGCGACGCCGCCTCGCGTCCAATCGCCCCGCCCATTCCACGGAGCGCGCTCCTCGTAGATCGTTGCGCGGGGGCCTTCGATTTCGACGACCAGCCTCACCTCGTCCCGCACGTGGGGAGGGACTCGCTTCTTCTCGCAGTAGCGCTCGAGCGTGCGCCGGACCGACTCCCGGAGGGTGTCGGGCAGGCGCATCACCTTCCTCCCCGCGCCCACCAGCGGTACGCCTCGATCCACTCCCAGCCCGCCGGTTTCGGCGAGGGAAGAGGTAGATCGAGGATCGACACCGACTGCCGATCTCGCCCGCGCCGGCAAACCGCGACGATCTCGTCCGCGTCGTTCATATCCACGTGTTCGACCTTCACGTCGACGCCGAGAAGCTTCGTCTCGAAGGGAAGCCCAAGGTTGTCCTCGATCATCGTGAACAGTCCCACTGCCTGTTCGGACTCGCCGTAGGCGTCGACGATCGCCTCCTCGACCATGGCGTCGAGCCGTGCTCGATTCAACCTCGGCGCTTTGTCAGTCCCCTTCCGCGGTGAGACTCGAAGCTTGGGGCTCACGTGTCGTTTCTTGCGCTCCATGCGTTTTCAGTTCGTGTGCACTCCCTTGCCGAAAAACACCGTCGAGGAGCGAGCGTTGCAGAATCCCCGTTTCAGCCACAGCCTGATCTTGAAGCCTTCGCAGTTCGAGCGTTCTCTCCTCGACTTGACGAAGCAGAGCGACAAGCCGCTCTTGCTCGGGGATCGCCGGAACAGGGATCCTGAAATCCAGGAGTTTGTCGGTTTCAAGCTTCCGGGTGTCGTGTGTTGACCGCTCGACCAATCCGAGAAGCTCGGGGTTGAGGGCCCAGAGGACAGCGCAGAGATAGTCGGGAGAGACTTCTTTCGCCGGGACCATCGCCTTCATGTCCTGGTTGATCGTAGCCGGCGTTGTGAGAACGGCCGTGGGTACAGTGTGAGCGAGGATCATCCCGCGGACAACGACCAAGACGGCGCCCGGCTGGATCAACTTCGCGGGAGACGCAAGCGTGGCCTCCGCGGAGATGTGATCCAGAGAATCTCGAAGCACCCGACTCTTCATGTCCTTCGGTGTGATCCAGGGAATAGATCCTTCCCAGAACGATGGATCGGAGCTGGAGGGAGTGCCGCCGCCCTGCAAAGTCACGAGGTCGCGAAGACACATCTCTTCAGGGAGACCGCGCAGCATCCTGCGGGCGATGGAAGTCCATAAAACCTCTGTCTCTTCCCGCGCTTGAATTCCCAGGTTCCCGATCTCTTCAACCCTGCGACTCAAGTTCTCGATCCTCGCCACGATGCCGCGCTGTTCGGGGAGGGGCGGGAGGGGGATCTGCAGGCCGAGCAGAACACGGGGCGACACCGAATCCCGGCGAGCGCCCATTCCCCTCGATTCCCGCTTCAGTTGTTCCCAAGTGTGGGGTTGCTTGAAGAACCACTCAAGGTCGCAGATATCGAGCCGCGACTGGACAGCTCGAAATGTCGGGAACTGTGGGGAAAGAAACCAGCCGTCAAAATCAACGGGCACCCGCGAGAGTGCCCCCTCCCAAGCTTTCAGTTGACTCATGACGAAGTTGCCTTCGTGGAGTCTGTGCAGGACCTTGTAGGTCGTGTTCGAACCCTCCAAGAGGGGCCGACGGATGAGGCCCCGCCCGAAGCTATACACACCGGCAAGCGGGTATGAAGTCGAGGGATCAACAGGCACGGCATCGATTTCAAGCCGAAGAACTTCGTCTAGACGCACCGCTGGCCAGCGAGTTGTCATACAGGTCTGGCCAATTCCGTCTTGATCTCCCCCAACAGCTCGATAATCCGCCGCTCCTTGGCAAGCATGTCCTCGATGAGCTGCTCGGGAGGCAGGTGGGCGAAATCATCGTTGCGGTTTGGGTTCTTCAGGTCCAGGTTGTAGTTGCCGTCCACGATCTTCTGGATCGGGACCTGCCAGGCGTGCTCGTTCTCGACTCGGCCCTCCCGCGACTGTCCGCCCCACCAGGCCTGGCACGCGGCGAACTCCTCGAAGCGCAGAGGCATCGTCTTCGTGTAATTCTTGCGGCCCTCGGGCAGCGGCTGCTCGTAGAACCAGATCTCGTTCGTAGGGTGGGTCTTCTCGAAGAAGAGCAGATTCGTCGGTATCGACGCGTACGGCGCGAAGACGCCGTTCGGAAGTCGGACGATCGTGTGGAGATCGAAGTTCTCGATGAGATCCTTCTTTACCCGCGCGGCGACGCCATCCCCGAAGAGGGTGCCGTTAGGGACGACCATGCCGCAGCGGCCTCCGGCCTTGAGACTCCGCATGATGAACTGAAGGAAGAGGAGCGCGGTCTCCGAAGTCCGCGTCGCTTCGGGGAAGTTCTTCTGGATGCCGCTCTCCTCCTCGCCCCCGAAGGGCGGATTGGTCACGATCACGTCGTATCGGGCGCTCTCCCCAATCTGGGAGAGCGGATTCGAGAGAGCGTTGTCGCGCCGCAGATTCGGCTGGTCGAGGCCATGGAGGAGAAGGTTCATCATCCCGAGGAGGTAGGCCATGGGCTTCTTCTCGATTCCGTAGAGCGAGCGCTCGCGCAGCAGCCGGTCGTCCTCGACCCTCTTGACCTGCTGCCGCATCTCCTCATAAGCCTCGACGAGGAAGCCGCCCGTCCCCACCGCCGGATCGAGAACCGTCTCGCCCAGCTTCGGGGCCACCTGCTGGACGATGAATCGAATGAGCGGTCGCGGCGTGTAGAACTCGCCCGAGTCCCCGGCTGCGTCCCGCATCTCGCGCAGCATCGACTCGTAGAGATGCGCGAGCGTGTGAATGTCGTCGGAGGAGTTGAAGTTGACGCGGTTGACAAGGTTCACGACGTCGCGCAGGAGGTACCCGGAGAGCATCCGGTTGTAGGTCTCCTTGAAGACGGCAGCGATCACGTCCCGCGCGTCACCCCGGCCGCTCCCGATCAGTCCACGCAGATAGGGCAGAAGGTCACCGTTGACGAACTGGAGGAGCGGTTCGCCCGTCTTTCCCTTGTTCGGATCGGCGGCCCAGTCGCGCCAGCGGTAGGGCGCCTCGATCGCGGGGCGGTATCCCCTCTCCGTCACCTGCCGGCGCTGCTCCATGTCGTCGAAGCTCTTGAG
>JBOGJK010000249.1:0-5034 GCA_050745345.1 Thermoanaerobaculia bacterium | reverse complement strand
CCGTGCGCACGAGCGCGGCGGCGGCGGAGGGCTCCGCGCCGTCGTCCGAGATGACGGACTCGAAGTCGGCCGGAAGGCCCCAGCTCTCCGAAAGGGCGCTCCCCATGGCGGGGCGGAAAGCCTCGAGCGCCGCCGCCCGGAATGGGCCGGAGGGGAACTCGATCTCCCGCAGGATCTCCAGCATCTCCGCGTACGCGATCGTGTGCAGCAGCCCCAGCGTGTAGCCGCGCTCGCGCGTCAGGGAGTAGCGCTCCGCGTAGCGGCCGGCGGCCACCCCGGCGGCGACGGCGGCCCGGCGAAGCACCCGAGCCGGCTGGTCTCCCTCGGAGATGCGGGGGAAATCGGGCCCCGAGAGCCGGTCGATCAGCACGGTTACGGCTCGCGGGCCCACCCGGTGGATGGCGTCGGGGGCCGTCCCGACGGAGTTGTCCCGGTCGATGGAGAGGGCGTTGGCGAGAATCAGCAGGTCGAGCGTGAGGTAGGGGTCGTGGGCCGCGACGTCACCGACCCGGGAGACGTCGATGGGCGACTTCTTCAGGATCCGCAGGAGCAGTTCCCCGGTATCCTCGTGGACGGGGTGCATGAGGACGTGGCGGGCGACCTGCTCGCGCAGGCGCCTGGTGAACTCCAGAAGCTGCCGGTGCCACGCCCGCGCCTCCTCCGGGTGGACCGGCGTTGCGATGCGGTCGAGGATCTCCCAGTAGCGCTCGTCCGCCTCGATCGGGTCGAACGGCAGCGTCGGCGTGGTCGTCTCGCTCGCGGCCGTCCGATGCCGCCGCCGCCGCGTGTTGTCGTCCAGCGTCTTGACGCCCTCGAAGGCGAGCGCCTGGCCGCGCAGCGACAGCCCGATGCGCAGGATCGGCTGCACCCGGAAGTCGGGGTCGTACTCGAAGCGCGCCTCCTTCCACTCGAAGGTCTCGAAGAGGAGCTTGCGGGCGAGCTCCTCGACGCGCAGGGACAGGCCGTCCAAGGTGTCGTGGCCGCCGTCCAGGATCAGCCGCGTCAGGTTCTCCTGGCTCGTGAAGTTGCGGGCCAGCAGCTCGTAGAGTGTCGCGGCAGGCAGCGCCCCGCTGCGGAGCAAATGGACGCCGAGGCGATGGCGGGGCTGAGAGCCGGACACGTAGACGATCTGCCCCTCGCGCCAGTCGAGCACCCGCCGGTCGCGCCCGTGCTCGAGTGTGAGCCGCCCGGTGCGGCGATTCAACTCCATCCATTGCAGGAGGTCGGCAAAGCCGAAGACCTCCAGCCGGCCGGTCAGTCGGGGCTTCAAATTCGCGCCTTGTGCCCCTATTTTATCCCGGACCGGGCCCGGCCGCCCCGGGCGCGGCGATACGGAGACCGCGATCCGGCGCGCCCCCTGTGCCAGAATCGGACCGCGTGCCCGCCAAGGAGAAGCAGAGACCGGGCGCGGCGCAGGGGCCGGTCCGCCCCGCGCCGCCCGCGGAGACCGGCTCCGGCATTCCCGTGCTCCCGTATTACGGGACGCCGCCGCCCGGCGAGTACCCGTTTACCCGGGGGATCTCCGCGGAGATGTACCGCCGCCGGTACTGGACGATGCGGCAGTACGCCGGCTACGGGAGCGCCCGGGAGTCCAATCGCCGCTACCGTTACCTGCTTTCGCAGGGGCAGACCGGCCTCTCGGTCGCGTTTGACCTGCCGACCCAGATGGGCTTCGACTCGGACGACCCGATGGCCCGGGGAGAGGTGGGCAAGGTGGGCGTGGCGATCGCGACGATCGAGGACATGCGTGTCTTGACGGAAGGCCTGCCCCTCTCCGAAGTGTCCATTTCCATGACGATCAACTCGACGGCGGCGATCCTGTTGGCGCTCCTGCTCGCGGTCGCCCGCGAGCGGGGGGTCGAGTGGACAGCCCTCTCCGGCACCGTCCAGAACGATCTTCTGAAGGAGTACACCGCGCGGGGAACCTACATTTTCCCGCCGCGGGAGTCGTTGAAGATCTCGACCGACATCTTCGAGTTCTGCGGTCGGGAGGTTCCCCGTTGGAACACGATCTCGATCTCGGGCTACCACATCCGTGAGGCTGGCTCGACCGCCGTGCAGGAGGTGGCCTTCACGCTCTCCAACGGAATTGCCTACGTCGAAGCGGCGCTCGCCCGGGGGCTCGCGATCGATGAGTTCGCCCCGCGCCTCTCCTTCTTCTTCAACGCGCATTCGAACTTCTTCGAGGAGGTGGCGAAGTTCCGTGCCGCCCGCTCCCTCTGGGCCGAGATCATGCGGGAGCGTTTCCAGGCGAAGGACCCCCGCTCCTGGCGCCTGCGCTTCCACGCGCAGACCGCCGGCTCGACTCTGACCGCCCAGCAGACCGACGTCAACGTCGCGCGGGTGGCGCTCCAGGCCCTTTCCGCCGTGCTGGGAGGCGCCCAGTCCCTGCACACCAACGCGTACGATGAGGCGCTGGCCCTGCCGACGGAGCGTTCGGCGCTTCTCGCCCTGCGCACGCAGCAGGTCATCGCCGCCGAGACGGGGGTCGCCGACGTGGCGGATCCGCTCGGAGGCTCCGACCTCGTCGAGGCGTGGACCGCGGAGATGCGCGCCCGCGCCAGGGACCTGATCGCCAGGATCGACGCGATGGGCGGCGCGGTCGCGGCGATCGAGAACGGCTTCGTCGAGCGCGAGATCGAGGAGGCTGCCTTCGCCGCGCAGAAGGAGATCGAACAAGGGCGGCGACTCGTGGTGGGCGTGAACGCCTGGAGCGAGGCAGAGACCGAGCCGCCCTCCCTCCTGTCGGTGGATCCGCGCATCGAGCGCGAGCAGGTGGAGCGCCTCCGGACCTTCCGGGCGGCGCGCGACGCGGCCCGGGCCGGGCAGGCGCTCGAGCGCGTCCGAAGGGACGCCTCGGAGGGCCGCAACCTGATGCCCGCGATCGTCGCCGCGGTCGAAGTGAGCGCGACTCTGGGCGAGATCGTCACCATCCTGAAGGCCGTCTACGGGGAGCACCGCGCGGGCGGTTAGAGTGGCCTTAAGTACTGGCCGTGAAAGCGGTTGGCGGTGTGGAAATCGAAACGGGCCCGGCGGGGCCGGTTCCTCCGTTCGAGCGAAACTCCGGCGCAACTGCCTAAATTGCTCATGGTACAGACGGTTGGGAGTTCGCACAGGATTGAGTGCAATCCGCTCGGGGGCCGCTCGGTAGCGCAGTTTTTCGTGGCTTTCCACAGGCATTTCGACAGGGTTTTCCGCCGCTTCTTCGGAAAACTCCCGGCGGGCCGATTTTCATTGGGTTTTCCTGTTTCGAAAAGAGCGATCAGCCGCGCTCCGGGGGCTCGAAGCAGCGCCGGCAGCGCGCCTCGTACATCCCGGAAGCGCCCACGACGACGCGCTCGGCGTTCTCCACCAGCCTCTGCGTGTTGTTGGCCGGAGCGCCGCAGCGCATGCAGATGGCCAGCGTCTTCGTGACGTCCTCGGCGATCGCCATCAGCGCCGGGACCGGCTCGAAGGGCGCGCCGCGGTAGTCCTTGTCGAGGCCGGCCACGATGACGCGCTTGCCTTGATCGGCCAACTGCTGGCAAACCTCGACCAACCCCGGATCGAAGAACTGAGCCTCGTCGATCCCGACGACTTCGGTGCGGTGGTCGAGCTTGGACAGCAGCTCGGCGCTCGAGGCGACGGGCTCCGAAGGCAGGCGCATCTCGCTGTGGGAGACGATCTCCTCCTGGGAGAAGCGCGCGTCGATCGAGGGCTTGAAGATCTGCACCCGCTGCTTCGCGATGAGGGCGCGCCGCAGCCGGCGAATCAGCTCTTCGCTCTTGCCGGAGAACATGCTCCCGCAGATGACTTCGATCCAGCCGAGCTGGGTCTTGATGAGGGCCATCGGGGGGCGGATGTTAATACGAGTCGGCAGTCGACAGTCGGCAGTCGGCAGGGGTTACCGGGTCCGGAGGAAGGCCTCGAGGTCGTCGAAGGTCTCGAAGATGCGCTCGGCGCAGGCGAGCACCCAGCCGGAGGCCTCGCGGCGCGGCATTCCGAGGACCAGGTAGACGGGCTTTCCCAACCGGTAGGCCAGCGTGATCTCGGCCGCCGTGCCGCCGCCCCGCGCGGCGGCCGGGTCCCAGTAGGCGATCAGAGCGTCTGTCTCGCGCTCGATCCGGTCGAGGTCCCAGGCGATGATCTTGCGGACCGTGAGGCGGAACCGCGGCGGGTCCTCGAGCTTCCAGCTGCGGAACTCCCGCCGCTCTTCCTCCTCGAGGTCCTTCTTCTCGTCGGCCGCCGGGTCGTAGACGTCCAGACCCAGCTCCTCCCGGAGCCTCCCCGCGAGGCGCTCCCGCCAGGAACGGCCCCCGTCCCCCGCGTGCTCGATCGCTCCGGAGAGATAGATCCTCATGGGACGCCGACGCGCGGGCAGAGGGGGAGCACCGGGCAGGCCTCGCAGAGCGGCTTGCGCGCCCGACAGATCCTGCGGCCATGGAAAATGAAGCGGTGCGCCGCCATCGTTCTTTTTCCGCGCGGCACCAGCGCGCTCAGGTCGCGCTCCACCTTGATGGGATCGGTTTCCCTGGTCAGTCCCATCCGCCGCGCGAGCCGCCCCACGTGCGTGTCCACGACGAACCCCTCCTCCTTTCCGAACGCGTTGCCGAGGATCACGTTGGCGGTCTTGCGCCCGACACCGGAAAGCTCGAGCAACGCCTCCATCGTGTCGGGGACGCGCCCGGCGTGCTCCGCGGCGATCGCGGCGCCCGCCCGGCGCAGGCTCTTCGCCTTGGAGTTGAAGAAGCCCGTCTGCCGGATGTCGTTCTCGAGCTCGCCGGGACGCGCCCTCGCGTAGTCGGCGGCGGTGCGGTACTTGCGGAAGAGCAGCGGCGTGACCCGGTTGACCCGGACGTCCGTGCACTGCGCCGAGAGGATCGTCGCGACGAGCAGCTCCAGAGGTGTGCCGTAGTCGAGCGCGCAACGCGCTTCCGGGTAGGCTCGGGCCAGCCGCCGCAGGATGAGCCGGGCCCGGCGCTTCTTCTCCTCGAAAGTCTCCCGCGCGGCGCGGCGGGGCAAGTGACGGGCGGAGCTCGCGCGTGGCTTCACGCG